>WGBN01000229.1 GCA_015494245.1 Saprospiraceae bacterium
CGGTTGAACAACGTTAGGATCGGGGTGCTGACGAAGGAAGACCCCCGAGCCGGCCTGATTGCCCCCCTGGCACTTCGCGGGCTGAAGCCCGCGGTACTGGTGGCGGGCTGAAGCCCGCCCAACTTGGTACACGCTCAAACAAAATTTAGCGTTATATTTGAGCGATGAGGAACTTTTTACGATATACTTTCTTAATCTTTACCCTTTCTTTGGCATGGCAGCGCGCATGGGCTACCCACAACCGTGCCGGCGAGATCATCGTCGAGCAATTGGAGCCTTGCTCGGCTTTGATGGTGAAGGCCACCATCATCACCTATACCAAGGCCAGCAGCGTGGCGGCCGACAGAGACTCCCTCGAAATATGCTGGGGTGACGGCTCCTGTGAAATGGTGGCCCGCTCCAACGGCAATGGCGATGGCGTCAACATCGGCAACGATACGAAGTACAATCTGTACATCGCCTACCACACCTATCCCGGGCGCGGCACCTACAGCATCACCATGACCGACCCCAACCGCAACGGGGGCATTCTCAACGTCAATTACCCCAATTCGGACCAGGTGCCCTTCTTCTTGCAGACCAACTACACCCTGCTCAACTGCCAGTTCGACGGCATGAACAGCACGCCCGTACTGCTCCAGCCGCCCATAGACGAAGCCTGCGTGGGCCGCCCCTTCAAGCACAACCCCAATGCCGTGGACCCCGACAACGACAGCCTTAGCTATCGCCTCGTCGTCCCCATGCAGGCCGAAGATACGCCCGTGCCCAACTACCTCTGGCCCAGCCAACTCATGCCCGGCCCCTTCAACAACATCTATTTTGACGAAAGTACAGGAGACTTCGAATGGCTGTACCCCCAGCAGGAAGGGGAGTACAACATCGCCATGTACATCATCTCCTGGCGCAATGGCGAACCCATAGATACCGTCCTGCGCGACATGCAGATCAACGTTACCCACTGCGACAGCGAAGTGCCCGAAATCGAAGCGCCCGACTACCTCTGCGTCGTCGCCGGAGATGAAATCAGCTTCGAAGTCAAAGCCTGGGATGCCGACTCCAACGACCTGGTGCGCATCATCGCCCTCGGCTCGCCCTTCATCCAGGAATACAGCCCCGCCACCTTCGACCCCGATGCCATGCTCTTTCAGGAAGACACTGTTACAGGCCTCTTCGTCTGGCAAACCTCCTGCGAACACATCTCCGACCAGGTCTATACCGTCATCTTCAAAGCCGAAGACAACACCTTCGGCGACCACGGCCTGACCAACCTCAAAACCGTCCACATCAAGGTCGTGGGGCCTCCGCCGGAGGACTTGCAGACGGAGGCTTTCAACGACCACATCCGCCTGAGCTGGGAGGCGCCCTACAGCTGCGAAGATGCCGCCGACGATTATTTTTACACCTTCTCCGTCTGGCGCCGCGAGGGCAGCAACAACTTCCCCATAGATACCTGTACGCCGGGTTTGGACGGGCAGGGGTATGTGCGCCTTTCGGCAAATAGCAGGCAGTTGGAAGACGGGCGCTATGTCTTCGACGACTTTGAGGTGCAGGGCGGGCACACCTATTGCTATCGCGTGCTCGCCGTCTTCGGCAAACTCACCACCCTCAACCCGCCCCAACGCTACAACCTCGTCGAAAGCCTGCCGTCGGAGGAGGTCTGCGCCCAACTCAGCCGCGACCTGCCCCTCATGTTGCGCGCCGATGTGCTGTCCACCTCCACCACCGATGGCGAAGTCTATGTCGAGTGGAGCCGCCCCCTGGCCGATGAGCTGGATACCCTCTTGCATCCGGGGCCTTATACCTATGAGCTGCGGAGAGGGGTCGGGCTTTCGCCAAACAATACCCAGTTCATCGCCAGCTTTACCGCCCCGACTTTTGCCGAGGCTATAGACACTTCCTTCACCGATACCGGTCTGAATACGCTCGAACAGCCCTACTTCTACGAAGTCGTCTTCTATACCTCCGGCCAAACCGAACCCCTCGGCACAGCCGTAGGCGCTACCACCGTATTCCTGCAAATCGCCTCTACCGATGAGACCAACAACCTCAGTTGGGACTTCAACACGCCCTGGAACAACTACGCCTTTGTCGTCTATCGCCAAAATGCCCAGCAAGGCTGGGACTCCATCGCTTACGTCAACCAAGCCGCTTATTCCGACCAGGGGCTTACCAATGGGAAAGAGTACTGCTACTACATAGAAGCCCGCGGTACCTACAATGTCGAAAGCCTGCCCACGCCGCTCATCAACCGCTCTCAGGAGGCCTGTGGGATTCCCCTGGATACCATTCCGCCCTGCCCGCCCGAGCTTACAGTCTCCAACCTCTGTGGTGAAAACACCTCCTGCGAGGATGCCGATCTCTTCAACGACCTGAGTTGGATCAATCCCGAAAATCTCTGCGAAGAAACTGAAGATGTGGTGGGCTACAGGCTCTATTACGCTCCCCTGCAAGGCGCTGAGTTCGAGCTCATCTACTTCACCGGCAATCCGGCGGATACCTCTTACCGCCACTATCCCGACCAGGGCCTGGCAGGCTGCTATGCCGTAACGGCTGTGGACAGCTTTGAAAACGAAAGCGCCTTCAGCTCTGTCATCTGCGTGGACAACTGCCCCATTTACAACCTGCCCAATACCTTTACGCCCAATGACGACGGCCAAAATGACCTCTTTGTTCCCTATCCCTATTGCTTCGTGGAAAAAGTGGAGTTCCAGGTCTTCAACCAGTGGGGCAACCTCGTCTTCCAAACCGAAAACCCCGACCTGCTCTGGGACGGACGCGATCTGCACGGAAAGCATTTGCCGGAAGGCGCGTATTTTTACACCTGCAAAGTCTTCGAGCAGCGCGTCTCGGGCATCACCGAAGCAAGCGAATTGCTGAGAGGCTATATCGAATTGATCCGTTGAAACGAAATTCCTATGTTTACAGGCATCATCGAAGCCGGAGGCGAACTCATCGCCGTAGAGCGGGATGGCAGCAACCTTCACTTTACATTGAAATCTCCCATCTCCAAAGAACTGAAAATAGACCAAAGCCTCGCTCATGACGGGGTGTGCTTAACAGTTGTAAATCAAGAAGGCGATACCCATGTGGTAACAGCCATAGACGAGACGCTCAGGCGCACAGCCCTCAGCGAGTGGAAGCCCGGTCGCCTTGTCAATCTCGAACGTGCCATGCAACTCGGCGCCCGCCTCGACGGCCACATCGTGCAGGGACATGTGGACGATGTGGGAGTCTGTACGGCCGTAGAGCCGCAAGATGGAAGTTGGCTGTTTTCTTTCAGCTTTAATCCCCGCCATGCAGGTTTGTTGGTGCCCAAAGGCTCCGTCTGCATCAACGGAGTGAGCCTGACTGTTGTGGAGCCCACAAAGGATACTTTTCAGGTGGCCATCATCCCTTATACTTACGAGCACACCAATTTCGGCCAATTACAGCCGGGCATGAAGGTAAATCTGGAATTTGACATCCTCGGAAAATATATTTTGCGACAGCAACAGTTCGCCCGGAACTGATTTTTTTGTCGCAAAACATACATTTCTTAAAGAGGGATTTGATTTTTTGCCGGAAATCCGCGTACTTTAAGGCTACATCTGTTTTTTGAATACCTAAACCTTCCATTTCTATGAAAACCACAAACTACACACACGTAAAAGCCTTCCTTTATTTGTCCTTTTTTTTGTTTCTGACACCTTTATCGGCTTCTCATATCGTAGGGGGTGAGCTCACTTACGAATGTCTCGGTAACAATCAGTACAAAATCATTCTGGATATTTACAGGGATTGTTTCAACGGCAATCCCGATGCCTATTTTGACGATCCCGCACACATTGGTATTTTTAATTCGGAAAATCTTTTGGTTGACTTGATTGACATTCCTTTTTCAGGGATGGATGACACCCTTTCTCCCATTTTGTCAAACCCCTGTTTTGTGGACCCGGGCAATGTCTGCGTACACACTACGCGCTATGAAAAAATCATCACTTTGCAACCGGTGGCAGGAGGGTATCAGCTGGCCTATCAACGCTGCTGCAGGAATCAAACCATCTCCAACATTTACACGCCCGACGAGGTGGGCATGACTTTGAACCTGTTTATCTCGGAAACCAGCTTGCTGGAGTGCAACAGCAGTCCCGATTTTACTTTTATCCCGCCGGTTTATGTCTGCGTGGATGAGCCCATAGATTTTGACCATTCGGCCATAGACCCTGACGGGGATTCTCTGGTCTATAGCTTGTGTACGCCTTTGGAAGGGGCTTCTTTTTTTGACCCCTATCCGATCGTACCTTCCAATCCTCCTTATGGCAATGTGATCTGGATTACGCCTCCCTACAGCCTCAGCAATGTCCTCGGCTCGGATACCGACCCCCTGGCCATAGACCCGCAGACGGGTTTTTTGACAGGTACGCCTACGCTCATCGGGCAGTTTGTGGTCGGCATTTGCGTGGAGGAATACCGCGATGGAGAGTTGGTCTCTACCATACGCAGAGATTTTCAATACAATGTGCAGCCCTGCAATGAGACCGTGGCTGCCTTTTTTACGGAGGAGATTCAATGCAATGACTTGACGGTTCAATTTCAAAATCAGAGTTTTTCCAATACGCCCGATTATCTCTGGTATTTTGAGTATCCTGATGTGTCCGTTTTTTCAGAAGAGACCAATCCTTCGCATACTTATCCGGAGGCGGGAGACTACACGGTGATGCTCATTGTCAATCCCGGGCAGACTTGCGTGGATACCTTTGTGAAAGAAATTCATCTGACGAATTACGAGCTTCTGGCCGAGCCCCTCGCCTGCGATGGCACGACCTTTATGGTTGATCTGCAGGTCGTCGCCGACACCCTCAGCGGCGGGTTTGTGGTAACCGATCAGGACGGCAATGAGTTGGGCATTTTTGCCTATGAGGACATGCCTGTAAGCGTCGGCCCCTTTCAGGCCGACCAGAGCTATATTTTGACGGCCCTGGATACGGCCTTTGCCTCTTGTTCTTCTTCTGTGGAGGTGGGGCCGGTGATCTGTGAGGTGGCCTGCAATGCCTCTGCCAACATACCCATTTGTCCGGAAGAGGTCTTGTTCCTGTCCGAAGACGGAGGCGATGCGGTGAGCTGGCAGTGGAGCAGCGACGGCTCGGCTGTCATAGACGACCCCACAGCCCAAAATCCCACGGCTACGGGCGTGAGCGATGGGGAGACCTTTTTCGTAGTGGTTTCCAACGGCAACGGCCTGACCGACACCTGCTCGGTAACAGTGGAAGTCTTCGAAGCGCCCGCCTGCTCAGCCGAAACGGGCGGCCCGATTTGCGAAGGCGAACCGCTGCTGCTGGCCGAAAGCGGGGGCGATGCCGTAAGCTGGCAGTGGAGCAGCGATGGCTCGACCGTCATAGATGACCCGACGGCCCAGAACCCCACGGCCATGGGCGTGAGCGATGGGGAAATTTTCACGGTGGTGGTTACCAGTGCCGAGGGCTGCGTGAGCGAGTGCAGCGTCACGGCCACAGTCTATGCCTTACCGGCCTGCTCAGCCGAAACCGGCGGCCCGATTTGCGAAGGCGAACCGCTGCTGCCTGCCG
>WGBN01000230.1 GCA_015494245.1 Saprospiraceae bacterium
CTCGGCAATGAGGGCGCCGACCTCGTCTTCGCTTTCCCAGCTCAACGGCTCGTTGCGACCCAGCTTCATGCTTTGCAGACTGGCACGCAGGTTTTTCAGAGGTTGGGTGATGGATTCCGTTACGCCCAGAGCCACGGAGCTGGTGATGAGCAGCAAAAACACATACACATTGAGCAGCGTACCTATGAAGTCAGCCACCGATTGCCGCACCTCTTCATGGGTGCGGTAGTAGGGAATGCCCAGCAAATATTGGCCGTCTAAGCCGAGATAAATGCTCAAAAAGCGTACATCGCGGGTGAGCATGTCGGGATACAACTGCAACTTGCCGGAGCCGGCATTGTACTGCTGCGCCACAGCGGGATATAGCGCCACCGGCTCCACAAATTGACGCAGATAAATGCCTTTTTCAGAGGATTGCAACAGGCTGCCGTCGGAGGCGTAGAGGTTGATATCCAGGCGGTGGCGACGGGCCAGTTCTCTGATCTTTGTGGCATAGCCGGTCAGTAGCCTTGAGCTCTCTTTTCCTTTGAGCAGGGGGCGCAGTTCGCTGGTCAGGGTGTTGATGCGTTGGCGTACCTGGCGCTCGCGCTCGATGTCGGCGGCTTTCTGGAAGTACCAGGCGGTGAGCAGGCCGATGGAGAAGAAGGACAGCAGGGTCAGACCAATCATCCACTCCTGAATGCGGTTGCCCAGCGAAGCCTGGCTGAGGCGGCTGAGGTAGAAGCCTTCCGGCAAAAATCCAAAGCGGCGATTCAACACGCTCAAAATGAAAATGGCGAGAAACAGCAGCGCAAACAAATACGAAAACAAAGACAAAGGTTTGAGCATGCCCCCCGATTTGCGCCCGATGACTACCAAAGTGCCATCGGCTTTGCGGTAAGCGTACTCCAAACGGTCGTTGTCCTGCCGCACGGGCAAGAGGCTGTCAACCGGCAGAGGCGATGACAAATAGGGCTGCAAAGGGTAATACTCCCGCTCGCTTTGCTCGGCCAACCTGCTGCCCCGGTAAACGGCATAGTCGTAAGCAGACAACTCCTTTAAACCCCGGTAGGGCGATGTCAGGCCGGTCTGGCGGTAAGCCGTGGGAATCCACTTGTTGGCTCTTTGCAACATCAGGGTACGGACTTCTTTTCCGGACTTTGAGGTCGCGCTGTCTTCAGGCGATGCCCTCAGCGGGAGGTTGAAGAGATAGGTCCTGCCCAGGCTGTCTAAGACCCATCTCCCTGCCGGAAGGTCTTCCCGGCCCTCGTCTTTCCAAACGAAGTCGTAATAAGCGCCGAGGTAAAAGTGATTTTCAGCGAAGTCTCGCAGCCAGGCATCTACCTCCTGTTGAGTGGCATTTTCCGGCGGAGTACACTGTTTTAATTCGGCTTCCGCCAAATGGTCGCGGGGCGAGGCCAGCTTGCGGGCGTAGGTTTCCAGAAGCAGGGCCTCCTTGTGCAGGTTGTATTTGTAAAGCAGCAGCGAGGTGAAGCCCGACAACACGATGAGCCAGCCGATGAGCCAGGTGATGTTGGGCCGGCCGGCATCTATGTAAAAATCCAACAGGCCGATGAAAACCATGATGCCGATGGCGCTTTCCAGAAAAGGCAGGTGCAGGCCGGAACTCTTGTAAAGGGGATAGGCCAGTATGGTGGCCAGTGCGGCTATGAGCATGCGCTCTATGAGCGAGGCATTCATCTGCAGCACAGACTGTGCCATGCGATGGCTAAACAGAAAGAGCACAAACATGAGCAGCACCACGCCCCCAATGGCCAGCAGGCTGCTCAGATGCAGGTTGAGCACGTTCTCAAAGTCAAAGGGAATATCCGATTGCACCACGATGCGCTGCAAGGTCGAGATGATGAGCAGAATAGCCCCCACCACGCTCAGGTAGTACAACAAACTCAAAAGCGCCCGTGCCACGCGCGAGGGAGGCTCAATGGGCGTCAGAGGAAACTCCCGCTGAAAGAAAACCACAAACCACAACAGCAGCCCGATGTTGATGAGCAGCTCGCCCAGAGAGCTGTTGACGACCTGGGTCTGAAAAGTGTTTGCAAACAAAGGCAACTCCCTCAAAAAATCAAACCAGCCTCCGTAAATGGATAAAGCCCGAAGGCCGGCAAGGGCAAGGAGCAGGAAAAGTACCCCGGCCCAGGGGCGGTAGTTTCGGCTCAGCCGGGTAGCAGTCTTGTTGATTTCAGCCAACAACAAGATGACGGCAGGCACCAAAAAGAGCAAAAGCAGATACAGTTGCAAGCGGTCGGGCGGCAGCTTGGCCGGCGCTGTCAGCCAGGTAATAACCCGTCCATCGCCGAGGCGTATGGGGTAGTCGGTGGCCGTTTGGGTGAAGGCAACCCCTTTCGGGAAATGCCGCCTCGGGTAGAAGTTGGAAGCCCCCTCAGCATCCCCGGGCAGTTGCCAGGCATCCTGCAGGGGGATGAAGGTAACAGCTCTCCACACTCCCCCACCCACGCGAAAACTCTGCCCCTTGATGAGGTAGCGTCCGTTTTTGTATTTGCGGAAGCGCAGCAAATTTTCATTTTCCCAAAGATAGGCCAGGCTGTCATCCGGACTTTGCAACAGCGGCGCTATGCCCGGGAGCACCCGCCTGTTCAGCCAGTATTGCAGGCGGTTTTCCCGATAGACGGCGATGTTGTAATCGAGCAGGGCAGCTGTTTGGGCTTCCGCCAAATCCCCCTTGCCGCTTTGCAACTCCTCCATAATGGTCTCAAGCTGCCGGCGGGCACGCTCTTCGCGTTCCTGCAAGTACCGCTCAATGCTGCCCGCATAGCGCTTCATGCGCAAATCCGGTGTCATAAATTGCTGTACCCCCCAAGCGCAGAGCATGAGAAGTATGAGGAGCAGGAGTCTATGACGGGTTTTTGATAACATAAAAAGCAAAAGTAATGAATTGAATGGATAATGGAGAATTGAAAATTGAGAATGAACACTCCGTGTACACCCCGTGTACCCCGTGAACTCCGTGGTGAGATTTCAGCTATGCCCTTGAACCCGTATTCAGGCCTGATTGGATTACGATTGTCACGCGTCACATTCGTCACGTTCATCACGTCTGTCACGTTTTTATTTCTCGCTAAGACGCAAAGACGCTAAAGAGTCCGTATCCAAGCATGGTTGGGTTGCGATTGGTACCCCCCCTCACGCGTCACGATTGTCACGCTCGTCACGTTCGTTACGTTCCTCACGCTCATCGTCAGAATCACAGATTACACAGATTATGGGATTTCACAGATTTTTTATTTGAGGCTAAGCTGCTTATGATTGTCACGTTCATCACGCCTGTCACGTTCGTCACGCCTGTCACGTTCGTCACGTTCGTCACGTTCGTCACGTCTGTCACGACCACCTTGCTAAACAACGAACCAACGATACACGATACACGATAAACGATAAACCACTTCCCCCGCTTTCACCGCTTCCACCGCTTCCACCGCTTCCACCGACAACAATCCCCCCTCTCAAACGTTCTCAAAAAGCCATGCAGGAAGAAGTTCCTGCGGGCAAGCTTTACGCCCTCTCTGCTCTGTCGCGGCGGGGAAACCCGCTGAGGAAAGTCCGGACAACGTAGAGCGCCACACCACCTAACGGGTGGGGGAGCCGGAAAGCCGGCTCTACAGCAAGTGCCACAGAAAATAACCGCCGCCCGCTTGCGGGAGGTAAGGGTGAAAACGTGCGGTAAGAGCGCACGGCTCCGGCTGGCAACAGCCGGAGCCGTGCGCTCTTACCGCACGTTTTCACCCTTACC
>WGBN01000231.1 GCA_015494245.1 Saprospiraceae bacterium
TGCCGAGATCTATGCCACTTATGGCGTAAACTATCGCAATGGCGTAGCCCGTGGTTTCTACCGTTTCCCGGCTGCACAGGTGAAAGTGGTACCGCAGCTGTATCCGAATGGCTTCTCTCCGCAAATTCATTCCGACATCTTTGACAACTCCTTTATCGTTGGCGTTCGCGGCGAAATTGGCGGATGGCATGCCGACTTCAGCCAGACGCATGGATACAACAAGTTCCTCTTCACCATCAAGAACTCCAACAATGCCTCTATGGGTACGGCCTCTCCGACCTCTGCTTATGCAGGTGGTTTCTCCTATGGCCAGGACCTGACCAATGTGGACTTCTCCCGCGAGTTTGACTGGGGTATTCCCGTCAATGTAGCCGTGGGTGGTGTCTTCCGCCTGGAAAATTACCAGATCTTTGCCGGCGAAGAGGCTTCTTACATTCCTGGCGGAGCTGAGAACCTGTGGATGATCAATGGCGACAGCACTTATGTAGCCGGCGCTGCCGGCATTCAGGTATTCCCGGGCTTCCAGCCTCAGAATGCCCTGAATAAGAACCGCAACAGCGTCAGCGGCTATGTGGATATGGAATTCGACCTTACCGATGCCCTTTTGCTGGCCGTTGCCGGACGTTACGAAAACTACAACGACTTTGGTGATGACTTCAACTGGAAAGCTGCCCTGCGTTATTCCATCACCGACAATTTCTCGGTACGTGGTTCTTACAGCACGGGCTTCCGCGCTCCTTCTCTGCACCAGGTTTACTTCAACAACCTGAGTACGCAGTTTGTCTCTATGGGTGAGGAACAGGTGGCCATCCAGGTAGGTACTTTCAACAACGAAAGTAGTGTAGCCAAAGGCTTCGGCATTGAACCTCTGAAGCCCGAGACTTCCACCAACCTCGCGCTCGGTATGGCCGGCCAGTTCGGCGATCTGACGCTTACTTTGGATGCTTATAAAATTGACATCCAGGATCGCATCGTGATTTCCGGTCGCTTTAGCCCGGGCGATGTGCTGCAAATCAATGGTTCCGATACGCTTTATGCCGGTGATATCCTGACGCCTCGCGGTGCAGGTGCAGCTCAGTTTTTCACCAATGCGGTCTCCACGACTACCCAGGGTGTTGATTTCGTATTGGGTTACAACACCGCCGTAGGTGATGGCAACCTCAGCTTCTCTCTGGTAGGTAACTTCACCAAGACAGAAGTTGCCAAAGATGCCAATGGCACGCCCATCATCAACACTTCGCCTTTGCTCGAGGGCCTGGAGAATACCGTCTTCAACCGCGAAGAAGTCTCTCGCCTTGAAGTCGCTCAGCCGCGCAGCAAGATTGGCCTGTCTATCCAGTATGACCTGGGTCGCTTCTCTGCCCTCTTGCGCGCTACCCGCTTCGGTTCTATTCAGTACATCCACCCGTCTGAAAGTACCGATCCCAAAGATTGGCTGACGAATGAATTCACAGGCCAGCCCGAGTCTCGCGACCAGACCTTCTCTCCGAAGATCGTCCCCGACATCGAGTTTAGCTATGGTCTGGGCTCACACTTGCGCCTTGCCGTGGGCATGCGCAACTTCACGAATACGTATCCGGACATGCACCAGCATTCGGCTAACGTCAGCTCGGGACGCTTCCTCTTCAGCCGCCGCGTACAGCAGTTTGGCGTACAGGGAGCATTCCTCTACACTCGCCTGACGGGTACTTTCTAAAAAAGTTTTTACCTTGCGGAGCGCTTCACGGCGCTCCGCGTTTTTCTTTGCAAAACGCAAAACCAACGCGGGGTCGGCGC
Source organism: Saprospiraceae bacterium (assembly GCA_015494245.1). GTDB lineage: Bacteria > Bacteroidota > Bacteroidia > Chitinophagales > Saprospiraceae > WGBN01. The sequence goes on from WGBN01000231.1 coordinate 1,777, forward strand.
TTTGAGCGTCGGCCCTTTTTATTTTTTTCCTTCATCTTTGCAGCATGAAAAAACGGATTTTAAATCAGGTAGTTTTATGGGGCCTTTTGAGCTGTCTTCTGACGGGAATGGCCCCCATCGCTGAAGCACAGCTTCATCAGGATGTATTCCCCGATCTCGAGGGGCAGGCCCTGTTAGACGCTTTGAAGGATGCGTACAAGCCGGCTTTTACGCTCGGCACTTCAGCCGCAAAAGACACCCTCTATGCCGTTATCTATCACTTGCCGGGCGACAGCCTGAGGGGTGTTTATACCGGCTATACCATTCATTTGCCGCAAGGCGAAGACCCCTCCCAGGCAGCTTTTGCCCAGGACATCAATCTCGAACACACCTATCCCAAAAGCCAGGGCGCTGCCGGAGGCCCGCAGGAAAGTGACATGCATCACCTCTTTCCCACCCGCGTGGAAGTCAATGCCGACCGCGGCAGCCTGCCATTTGGCGAAAGCCCGGATGGGCAAACTACCAAATGGTACTACCAAACGCTGGAGCAGAGCAACATCCCCTCTTCCAATATAGATGCCTGGAGTGAGCTTCTTGAAAATACCTTGTTCGAGCCTCGCGAAGACCACAAAGGCAATGTAGCGAGAGCCGTGTTTTATTTTTATACCATGTACCGCGATGCCGCTGACCAGGCCAATCCCGATTTCTTCGAAGAACAACGCCCCACCCTCTGCCAATGGCATTATCTCGACCCGGTGGACTCCCTGGAGTGGGAGCGCACCTTCCTCATCGCCCACTATCAGGACGACAAGCCCAACCCTTTCGTGCTGGATTGTACACTGGCCCGGCGTACCTATTGCAGCGAGTTCGATTTGCCCTGCCTTACGGCAAATGAAAACCCGCAATTACCGGTAGGTTTTGATTGGAAAGGCCTCTTCCCCAATCCCGTAGATGACGAATTGCAATGGCGCTTTCATCTCGACGAACCGCTCTATCTGCAGGCCACGCTCCTCAATGTTTTCGGCACTCCCCTTACCCGCCTGATAGACAAGCAACTGCCCGCCGGAGCCTATGCCGAGCGCTTGGACGTCTCTCAACTGCCTGCCGGCATCTACTACCTCCGCCTGCTCGTGGAGACGGAGGAGGGAGTGTATTCGCATGTGGAGAAGGTGGTGGTTTTTTGAGGAGTTGTCGGTTGTCGGTTGGTGAAATCGGTGAAATCGGCGGAAGCGGTGAAATTGGGGAAGTGGAGATGTGTTATTTATTGTTGGTTTAGTGTTTAGGTTGGGTGTTGAACGAGATGAACGTGATAATCGTGACAATCGTAACGGGCGTGGCAATCGTGACTTGATAGAACCTGCCTGCTGCAGACAGGCGCGGGCTTCGGCAGGCCCACTCTCCCACTTGCGGGCGGATTTATGATGAAGGCCGCCCAAAACTTAATGGATTATTGCAATAAAAGTGTTCCATGATATAATGTCTGTATGGCCAATTTTTTTTAAAACCAGCAAGTCCGTATCTCCGGTTATAAGATAATCCGCATTACTTTCAAGCGCAAGATTCAAGAGAAAATCATCTTTGGGGTCCCGACACTTGGCGATTTTGCTGTTTACCGTCACTAATTTTCCGTAAAGATCAAACAACTCCAGAACCTTTGAAATTTGAGCTTTAGTGAA
>WGBN01000232.1 GCA_015494245.1 Saprospiraceae bacterium
ATTTTCACAGTCTGGGCAAGAGTCTGGTGAACCTCAACTTTCTGCACGCGCAAAGCTGGGAAGAGATCGTGCAGCAGGTGGCCGAGGCGGCCCGCAAGGCAGGGCCGGGGGTGTGGATACAGGGTCGCGGCTGGCATCAGGAAAAGTGGACGGAAATGCCCCGCGAACTGGTGGATGGCTATCCCGTACATCACAGTCTCAGCGAGGTTTCGCCCGAAAATCCCGTCATCCTCTTTCACGCCAGCGGGCATGCGCTCTTTGCCAATGAGGCTGCCATGAAGGCAGCCGGCATCACGGCAGAAACGGCAGCGCCGGCAGGTGGAGCCATCATACGCGATGCAGCGGGGCAGCCCACAGGTGTGTTCGAGGAAAATGCCATGCAGCCCATTGAAAATGCCTGGGAGCGCTACGAGGAGAGCCTGCCGGAGGAGGAGCGGGAAGCCCGCTATCTGCAAGCCCTGCATTTGGCGCAAGCCGAATGTTTTGACAAGGGCATCGCCACCTTCACAGACGCGGCCTGCTCAGCCGAAGAAGCCCTGCGCTACAGGCGTTTGAGCGAAAGCGGAAAGCTGAAAATACGCCTCTACACCATGCTCTACGGTACGCCAACGGAGGTGGAAGAAGCCCTCCACCTGCCCGCTGCCGAAGACGGACAGCCGCCTTTGCCCGTTTTCCCCGAAGGCGATGGCATGTTTAGCTGTCGGGGCATCAAAGTGTTTTTCGATGGTGCGCTCGGCTCGCACGGGGCCTGGCTGTTAGAGCCTTATGCCGACAAGCCCGGTTTTACCGGACAAAACACCACGCCGCCCGACAGCCTGCGCAAATTTGCGGAAATCGCCCTTCAAAACGGCCTGCAACTCTGCGTACACGCCATAGGCGACAGGGCCAACCGCGAAGTGTTGGATTTGTACGGGCAAATATTTGCCGAAAGGCAAAAATCGGGCAAAGAACTCCGCTGGCGCATCGAACACGCCCAGCATCTCAGCACCGACGATATCCCCCGTTTTGGCGCCCTGGGAGTTATTCCGGCCATGCAGGCCATTCACTGCACTTCGGATGCACCCTTTGTGGTGGAGCGCCTGGGCGAAGAGCGTGCCCGCAGCGGAGCCTACGCCTGGCGGGCTCTCTTAGACAGCGGCGCCCGCATCGCCAATGGCACCGACGCGCCCGTGGAGGAGGTGGACCCCATCCCCAATTTCTACGCCGCCGTAAGCCGCAAGCCGGCAAACGGGGGCGAGGCCTTCTTTCCCGAACAGCGCATGAGCCGCGAAGAAGCCCTGCGATCCTACACCATAGATGCCGCTTATGCCGCCTTTCTCGATGCGTTTACGGGTTCGCTCAGTCCGGGTAAAAGCGCTGACATCGTCGTGCTCTCCAACGATTTGCTGAATTGCCCCGAAGAGGACATCCTCAAAACAGAGGTACTCAAATTGTTCGTCAGGGGAGAAGAGGTGAAGTAGAGAGGTCGTTTTGTCCCCTTTTGCCTCAAAACCTTGTCAAACTGTCAGGTGTTTTCTTTTAGCACGCAATTTGCAGTGTTGAAAAGAGAAACGAAAGTACCACTATGAAATTCATGGACTACTATAAAATACTGGGGGTAAGCAAAAACGCTACCGAGAAGGAAATCAAAAAGGCTTACCGGAAACTGGCGCGTAAGTACCATCCCGACATCAACCCCAATGACCCTGAGGCCAAGAAGAAGTTTCAGCAAATCAATGAGGCTCAGGAGGTTTTGTTGGACCCCGAAAAGCGCAAGAAATACGACAAGTATGCCGATAAGTACGGCAAGGACTGGGAGCATGGCGAAGAGTTTGAAAAAGCCCGTCGCGCTTATGGCGGAGGGCGTGCTGCGGGCGGTGGCGCTTATACTACCTATCAGGATTTTGAGGGCTTTGAAGGCTTTGGCGACAGCGGATTCTCAGATTTTTTTGAATCCATGTTTGGCGGCATGGGCAGCCGCGGCGGGAGGTCGAGGCGCAGCAGGGCTTTTAAGGGACAGGACTATCGCGCTACGCTGGAGTTGCCCCTGCGCGAGGTCTATGAGACCCATAAGCGCACCCTGACCATAGACGACAAGAACATCCGCATCACCATCCCTGCCGGCGTGGAAGACGGGCAGACCATCCGCATCAAAGGTTATGGAGGCCCGGGCATCAATGGCGGCCCGAAGGGCGATTTGTACATCACCTTCAGGATTGTCAACAACACGCCCTTTGAGCGCAAAGGCAGCGATTTGTATCGCGAAGCCGAACTGGACCTCTTCACGGCTGTGCTCGGAGGTGAGCTGATTACGGAGACTTTCGACGGTAAAAAGGTGAAAATCAAAATCAAACCCGGCACGCAACCGGGCTCTAAAGTCAAGCTGAAGGGCAAGGGCTTTCCCGTCTATAAGAAGAAGGGCGTTTTCGGAGACCTTTACATTACGCTCAAAGTGAAGATCCCCGTGAATCTGACTGCCGAGCAGCGCCGCATGTTTGAAGAACTGGCTAAAACCTTTAAGTGATGGAAGACCAAATGTACATATCCATAAAGGCCTTTTGCCGGGCTCATGAAATCGGCCTCGACTTCATCGAAGAGGTTTTGGAATACGAGCTCATCGAAGTGCAACAAACCGAAGACGATTTGCTGCTGCCCGAAGAGCAGTTGGAGCGCCTGGAGCGCATTTTGCGTTTGCACTACGATTTGGGCATCAACATGCCGGGGATAGATGTGATCTTGCGCTTGTTGGAGAGGTTTTATTCGTTTTGAGCTTTTTGGGGAGGAGCAATAGGGACTTGATAGAACCTGCTTGCCGGTGCCTCGGCAGCAGGCAGGCACCACATTCCCCATTTTCCATTCTCCATTAAATC
>WGBN01000233.1 GCA_015494245.1 Saprospiraceae bacterium
ATCATGCCGACGCCGCCGGGCCTTTTTGCGCAATATGGGCCTGGCCGGCGGCGTCGGCATGATGCTCGGCAAAATTCCGGTCTTCGCCTCAGAGCGCTGGGCCATCAATGCAGCTCTCAACCAAACGGAAACTGACCGCGTATTGGTCATCATACGCTTCAAAGGCGGCAATGACGGTTTGAATACCATCGTCCCGCTCTACGATTACGGTACGTATTCCAACTTCAGACCCACCCTGCGTATTCCCCAAAATGAGCTGATCAACCTGACGGATGAAATTGCCATTCCCAATTTTATGGAGGATATGTATCCGCTTTGGGATGAGGGCAAGATGAAGGTCATCCACAGCGTCGGCTATCCCGACCAGAATCTCTCGCATTTTCGCTCTTCGGACATCTGGGCCTCGGCCAGCGATGCCGATGAGGTGGTGAATTCCGGCTGGCTGGGGCGCTACTTCGGGGGCTTGTATCCCGATTTCCTGGCCAATCCGCCGGAAACGCCGCCGGCCGTGCAGATCGGCAGCCTGGGGAACCTCACTTTTATAGACCCCAACAACGTATCTATGGCCATGACGGTCAGCGACCCTGACCAGTTGTACGAAATTGCCCAGACGGGGCAGCTCTACGACGTGGACAACCTGCCCGATTGCTACTATGGCGAGCAGGTCGGTTATCTGCGGGCCGTGGCCAACACCACTTTTGTGTATGCCGGCGCCATCAAAGAGGCCTATGACAATGGCAGCAATGCCATAGATTATGGCGATGGCAACCTGGCCTACCAAATGGCCCTGGTAGCCCGCCTCATCAAAGGCAATCTGGGCTCCAAAGTATATATGGTAGAGCTGGACGGCTTTGACACCCACGCCAATCAACCCGATGAGCATCCCGCTTTGATGGAGGAAGTGGCCCGCACAGTGAAAAACTTCTTCGACGACCTGGAGGCCGGTGGCTGGGATGACAAGGTCGTGTGCATGAGCATCTCCGAGTTTGGCCGGCGCGTGGAGGAAAACGCCTCTGAAGGTACCGACCACGGCGCTGCCGCGCCCATGCTGCTCTTTGGCCCGGGACTGAACGGCTCCGGTGAGGCCGGGCAAAAGCCCGACTTGCAGGACCTCGACGATGTGGGCAACCTCAAATTCGACGTGGATTTTCGCAGCATCTATGCGAGCATGCTGGAGTATTGGCTTTGCATCGAGCCCGATGTGGTGGACGATGCGCTCGGACAGAGTTTTCAGCGCTTAGACAATCTGGGCCTGACTTGCCAGGGCGTGGGTACGTATGCACCGCCGGTGATGGCAGGCCTGGAGCATCAGGCGCTGTACGACACCTCTAACGGCCAGGTGTATGTAACCTATAAGTTGCCGCGCTCGGCCCGCGTCAAAGTCTCCATTGTGGATGTCCTCGGGCGGGAAATAAGCACGCTGTACAACGGCTATCAGATGGCCGGGGAGTACAGCTATCCCTGGTACAGCCCGCGGTATCGCATGGCTTCGGGAATCTTCTTCTATCGCATTGAGATAGACGGAAGGGTTTACAGCGGGGCCATCAAACAGTGAGAAGGCGAATTTGGGCGGCTATTGCCGCCCAAATTTTTTGGCAAAGGGCCTGTAGTGCCATTTGCCCGTGATGGTGCTTCCCTCCATCTCCACCAATCCCGGATTGGAGCGGATGATGGTCTTGAGCAGAATGTCATCGGCCAGGTAAACGGGAAAGTTTATGTGGAGTTCTTTTTTGAAGGCTTCGATAACCGCCGGGTCGTTGTAGGAGGTTACCAAGTGTACTTTTTTGCCTTCCTGCAGGGCTTTGTCGGCCAGTTTGAGCATGGCGTCGTAGCGCTTCAGGTAGTTTTCGTCGAAGTGGTAGGTAACGGCCTCTTCTTCTATGGTTTTGACTTCGCCGACTTTGCGCTGCAGGGCGATGGAGTCGGGTGCTACCTGTACGGTATCCACCACGAAGAGGGTATCCTGGCGGGTGATGGTTTGCACTTCTTTTTCATAGGGCAACTTGACGGCTACGATGAGGTAGTGCGTGCCTTCGGCGCCGAGGATTTCGTCGGTAACATCGTTGCCGTCTGCATCGGAAAATTCAAAATCGCTGATTTTTGTGGGGGCTATTTCCGGCTCGGAGCGGATTTGCTCTAAGTCCCACTTTTCTTTGGGGTATTTTTTGAAATTCTTCATGTAGTCTTCGTAGGAGAGCTCTACGACCTCGCCGGTTTCTTTGTTGGTCATGCGGTAGGCGAGGATTTTGACGTTGGCCTGGGCTTCGGCTTCTAAGGCTTTTTGCTCAGCGATGTCCACGCCCACTTTAAAGGGCCGGAAGTCGAAATCGGGCAGGTTCCACTTGTAGTTGCTCCAGGCGTAAAAGAGGAAGGCCACGGATGCCAGGGCCGTGATGGCCGTGCGGGCTGCGGTGTTGAAGAGTTGATGCATTTGGCGAAAGCCAAAGAGAAAAATCAGTGCGGGGATGAGCAGGAAGACGTCTTTGAAGAAGGAGGTTTTGGGGGTGAGCTTGATGAAGTCTCCGAAGCAGCCGCAGTCGGTTACTTTCATGTTGCTGGCGGCAAACTTGCCCCACTTGCCAAACTCGAAGAAAGTTGCCCCTTCGGGCACGTAGCCGGTCAGGTAGGTAAAGCCGGTGAGGGCTGTAAAGAAGAGCATCAGCAGAAAAAAGGCCCGCGAAGTGAAGCGGGGCGCGGCGCCGATGATGAG
>WGBN01000234.1 GCA_015494245.1 Saprospiraceae bacterium
CGTTTATGATTCGATCTGTTTACGTAGCCGCTACAGGCCAGCATGTGGGAAAAACCACCAGCACCCTGGGGCTCGTCAATGCTCTGGCCAAGGCAGGTGTGAATGTGGGGTATTGCAAGCCGGTAGGGCAGCAATTCCTCGACCTGGGGACGCTGCGCGTGGATAAAGACGCCCTGCTCTTTTCCAAGACCATGGATTTTCAACTGGCATCCGAAATTCACAGCCCCGTCATCCTTGGCCGCGGGGCTACAGCCGCCTATCTCGATGAACCCGAAAAATTCGACTATGCCGACCGCATCATGCGGGCTTCCGAATACCTGAAAGAGCACTACGAAATGGTGGTCTATGAAGGCACCGGCCACCCGGGCGTGGGCAGCGTCGTGGGCCTGTCAAATGCCGATGTGGCCAAGATGCTCGGCGCCTCGGTCATCGTGGTCGTAGAAGGCGGCATCGGCAACACCTTAGACCGGCTCTATCTCACGCTTTGTCCTTTCAGGCAACTCAATGTGCCCGTCATAGGCGTCATCGTCAACAAGGTAAAACCGGATAAGGTGGACAAAATCCGCTACTACCTCAGCAAGAAGTTGGACGCCATGAACCTGCCCCTGTTGGGTCTGGTACCTTACGACAAACGCCTCTCTCACCCCATCATGGCCACCATCGTCCATGCCGTAAAGGGCCGCGTGCTCATGAATGAAAATTATCTCGACAACCGCGTGGAGGGCTTTCTATCCGGCACGCTTCTCGAAGAAGAGCAGGTCGCCAATGTCAGCAATCGCCTGCTCGTCGTCAGCTACAAACGCCTGGCCGAAGCCCTCGAACGCATCCGCGTCATCACCGAATCCATCAACCTCGAACACTTCCCCGTCTCCGGCATCGTCATCACCGGCGATGGCGTACACGAAAAACCGGTGGTGTATTCCTCGGTCTTCCAACGCTACGTAGAAGAATACAAAGTGCCCGTGGTAACCACCGCCTTAGACACCCTCGGTGCCGTCATCAAAATCAGCCGGATCGAAGTGAAAATCAACACCCGCACCCCCTGGAAGGTAGAACGCGCCATTGAGTTGATCAATGAGTATGTGGATTTGGATTTGTTGTTGGATTAGTGTTTGTAGTTTGATGTTTAGCGTTTAGCGTTTAGTGTTTAGTGTTTAGTGTTGGTTTAATGTTTAGATTGTCTGAAGGACGTAACAATTGTGGCGAACGTGACAGACGTAACCGGATATGGGCGCAAGGGCAGAGTTGTAAGCTCACCACGGGGCTCACGGGGTACACGGACTGTTCACGGAGAGGTCATTCTCCATTGTCAATGCTCTACGCGATGCGAAGCGAGCGTAAAACCACATCAGCGTGCGAAGCACTTCACATCAGACGCGAAGCGTCCACATTAGAGCCAAAGGCTCCACATTCTATAAAAACATCCTCGCCACTTTCTCTTTCCACTTTTCATAAGGCGGAAACAGGAAAGGCAGGTCCGGCCAAAAGCTGGTTTTGAGGATGCTCTTTTTGTGGGAGAAAGTTTCAAAGCCCTCTTTGCCGTGATAGCTGCCCAGTCCACTCGTCTGAAAACCTCCGAAGGGGATATTGGGGTCTGCCACGTGCACCAGCGTATTGTTGATACAGCCCCCGCCGAAGGAGAGCTCGTGGATGAGCGTTTTTTCCAATTTCCTGTTTTTGGTGAAGAGGTAAAAGGCGAGCGGGTAGGGGTTGTGGTTGATGATGGCCTTTAGTTCTTCCACCGATTTCCAGGTAAGTACCGGCAGCAGCGGCCCGAAAATTTCTTCCTGCATGATGGGGTCTTCCGGGCTTACTGCCTCGATGATGGTCGGTTCGATGTACAGCTCCTCCGGCCAGCTGCGTCCGCCATAGGCGATTTTCCCGCTTTGCATGAGTCTTGTCAGTGCATTAAATCGCTTTTGATTGATGATGTGTGCCATGTGCGGACTTTTCTGTGGGCTTTCGCCAAATGCGTTCCGGAAGTAGCGTGCTATGCGCTCCAGCAGTTCGTCCTTGACGTTTTCCTTGACCAGCAGGTAGTCGGGCGCCACGCAGGTTTGGCCGCCGTTGAAGGTTTTCCCCCAGGCGATGCGTTTGGCAGCTACGTCTAAGTTGGCGCTCTCGTCCACAATGCACGGACTTTTCCCGCCCAACTCCAGCGTCACGGAAGAGAGGTGTTTGGCGCAAGCCTTCATCACCAACTTTCCCACAGGCACGCTGCCCGTAAAAAAGACGTGGTTGAATTCCAGCGGCTCAATGAGTTGGGGGATGACCTCGCGTCCGGGCAGGCTTACGGTAGTAACGTGCTCCGGCGCAAAGGCCCGCGCGATGACTTGGGCCGTAACGGCTGCCGTAGCCGGCGTTTGGGAGGAGGTCTTTACGATGGCGCAATTCCCCGCCGCCACGGAGGCCGTCAGTGGCGCCATCAGCAGTTGGAAGGGGTAATTCCAGGGCCCGAGGATGAGCGTCAGTCCTTTGGGCTCGTAGTACACCGCCGAGCGCGAAAAGAAGAGGGCCAAAGGCGAGAGTTGCCGGCGCGGCTGCATCCAGCGGGGCAGCTCCCTCAGCGTATGGCTGATTTCCTGATAGAGGAAGCCCACCTCACTGGTATAGCTCTCAAAGCGCGGCTTTCGAAAATCGCTGTACAGGGCATCGAGGATGTCCTCTTCGTACTTGCGTATTGCCGCCTTCAAGCTCTTCAGCGCCGCCTTGCGGAACGCCAGACTGCGCGTAGCCCCCGAGGCAA
>WGBN01000235.1 GCA_015494245.1 Saprospiraceae bacterium
CACCCTGCAGGGGCAGGGCGACCTGCTCCAGGCTTACATCCAGCGATATGGCAGTGCCTTTCGGCAAAACCGAACGCACCTCAGTGCGATAACCCACGTATTGAAAGGCAATTTCCAGGGAGTCTGCACCGGCAGGAAGATTCAACTGATAATAGCCCGACAGGTTGCTGACGGCGCCCAGTTGCGTTTGCCCCTTTACGTAAACGGAAACAAAAGACAGCGGCTCGCCACTGTTCCTGTCGGTGATGGTACCGGAAAGCACGCATTGGGCGTACAGCGGATTCAGAACTGTTAAAAAAAAGCCCGCCAAAAAGAAAGCAGCTTGAGCGCCAAAACGCTCAAGCCGCTTTTTGTCAAAGCATACTCTGCTTTTCAGAAAATCACTTAATCTCGAAGAGTGCATCATCTATCTCACCATTGAGAACAACATCCAGAAGTTTGAGCTGAATGGGCTGTGCTGAGGCACCCGAAATTTCCAGCTTAAACGGCATCATAATGCCGGGAGCTACCTCGCGGTAATCGCTGAAATTTTGCACAATGGGCACGGGTTCGCCCGTACCCACATTTTGGAATTGCACCTGGCGCACTTTCAAACCACTTTCCTTGTCGAAGTAAAGAACGATTTTTTCGCCATCGGGTTGCATAACGCTCACCTGATAGGCGGGTTTTCCTTCGACCATCTCCAAGCCGTCGAGAGTGAGTTGGTAGCCATCACCGAGGTAATCGGCTTCTTCAAACAAGGCAATCTCTTTTTTGGCTTCCGCCAAAGAGGCTTCGTCCATGGGCTGTACCTGGCCCATCTGCTCAACGATGCCTTTGTTGCCATTGACGAGCTGTTTTTGCATTTCCTGTCCGTTCATGCTGACAGAAGAGTAGTATTTGTCTGGCAGGACTATAATGCGATGCTCTTCAAAAGGCATGCCGCTCATTTCCAGGCTGACTTTGGCGTCGAGGCTTTTGATGTTTTTGATTTTGTCTTTGCCACCGATGGCCTTGAGGTAATTTTCGACCACTTTGGTCGCTGTCATACCGGCGGGAATTTCTCCGGCGGAGGCAGCTACGGGATTGCCAAAGGCATCGTAATACTCGATTTGGCCATCGCTGTCAAAGGTCGTCAGTTTATCGGCTACTTCGCTTTTGTTACCCACGACGAGCAGATAAGCCTGGTCCGGATGCAAGTACTTTTGTGCCATGGCCATGATTTGCTCAGCCGTAACGGCTTCGAGGCGCTCCAGGTAGGTTTCGTAGTAATTCTCCGGCAAGTGGTAGCGGGCAATATTGAGTGCAAAACGGGCGATGGTCTCAGGGCGCTCCAGCGAGCGGCCAAAGCTGCCGGAGAGGTAATTTTTTACGAGACGCAGCTCATCCTCGCCTACGGGTTCTGTGCGCAGGCGATTCATCTCGTAGAGAAACTGCACCATGGCGGAATCCGTAACCTCATTGCGCACACTGGCATAGGCTTTGAACACCCCGACCAGGGGGTCAGTAGAGAGGCGGGAGCGGGCGCCATAGGTGTAGGCTTTATCCTCGCGCAAATTGTCGTTCAGACGGCTGCGGAAATAGCCTCCAAAGACGGTATTCATCACACGGGCAGGCATGTCATCCGGATTGCCGGGGGCAAAGGAATTCACCGGATAAGTTACATTGATGACAGACTGCACGGCGCCGGGTTTGTCCACAAAACAAACGCGAGCTTCGGAGGGAGGCACGGGGTCTTTGTACTTCAACTCGGGAACATCGCCCGGGCTCCAATTGCCAAAGTACTTTTGTGCCAGCGTTTTGGCCTCGGCAGCATTGATATCTCCCACCACGACGAGATAGGAAATGTTGGGCTTGAAGAAGGTATTGTAGTAATTCTTACACAAGTCGAGTGTAATGCGCTCTGTGCTTTCTTCCGTCTGTACTTCGCCATAGGGATGGTCTTTTCCGTAATTCAGGACGGAGGACACATTGGCGGCGATGGTGTTGGGGTCTGTTTTGGCTTGCGCCAAACCTGAGAGCGTTTGCTTCTTCAGTTTCTCAAACTCATCTTGCGGGAAAGACGGATACAGCAACACATCCGACATGATGTCGAGCAGGGCTTCCTTGTGCTTGGTCAGGGCAGAGCCGTACAATCCGGAGGAGCTGGAAGAGAAAGAAGCGCCGATAAAATCTACGGCTTCGTCAATTTCTGCCTTGCTGCGGCTGGTTGTGCCGCGGCTGAGCATGCTGCCTGCCATGCTTACAAAGCCGGCTGCATCGCCCTCCGGCACGGGAGGAGCGTCCACAAACACCTGGAAAGAAACTTTCGGCAATTTGTGGTTTTCCACCACGATGACCTTGAGGCCGTTGGGCATGGAGAACATGTCGTACTTGCCGATTTTGATTTGGGGAGCAGGCCCGGCTTCGGGGGCATGTTTGCGAAAATCCTCCGGCATGCTGCTCATCTTCTGCCCTGTTTTGGGCGTACACATGGTAAAGAGGAAAACGCCCGACATCAACAGGCCGAGCAAAAGTTTATAGGATTTCATGTTTTGTCTTTTTAAGTTTCGAAAAACAGATTTTGGTGCTGCTTGCTTTTTACTGTTCTTCCTGAGGCTTGGGCAGGTAGTACAGCACGACGCGCTTGTCTAAGGTATAGTACTTGCGCGCGGCATTGCGAATGTCTTCGCGGGTTACGGCGAGATAGCGGTTGAGCTCGGTATTGATGAGGTTGGTATCTCCATAGTAGAGATAGTAATTGGCCAGCGTTTCGGCTATACCTACCACCGAGCTGTTTTGGCTGACGAAGTCGCTTTCTACCTGGTTGCGCAGTTTTTGAAATTCGTGCTCGGAGATGAGCTCGTTTTGCACTTTGCGAATTTCCTCATCCATAGCTTCCTCCAGCACTTTGGGGTCCACGCCCATATTGGCGATGGCAAAGCTGATGCTCACGCCCGGGTCTTCGAGAGCCAGCGGGAAGTTGCCCGCGAACAGAGCCAATTGCTTTTCATCTACCAGCGCTTTGGTAAAGCGGGAGCTTTTACCGCCGGACAAGAGGGTCGAAAGCATGCTCACGGCATAATAATCAGGCGTGCCCTGTGCCGGAATGCGATAAGTTTCGATGACGGCCGGCAGCTGGATGTTGTCGTAAACCGTATCGCGAATTTCACCGCTCAAAGGAGGCTCCACAACGGTAGGCCGGGGTATCTCGCGAGTGCCTTTGGGGATGGTGGCAAAATATTTTTCCACCAGCTTTTTGGCCTCTTCGATATTGATATCGCCTGCAATGGAGAGCACGGCATTGTTGGGCACATAAAAGGTGTGGTAGAAATTTACGTAATCTTCTTCGGTAGCAGCATCCAGGTGCTCCATAGAGCCAATCACGGGCCAGCGATAGGGATGCACTTTGTAAGCCCGCTTGAAGCTCTCTTCGAGGATGGAGCCGTAGGGCTGGTTGTCAATACGTTGGCGGCGTTCTTCCTTGACGACCTGGCGCTGGGTTTCTATGCCTATGCTGTCCACCCGCGCGTGCAACATGCGCTCAGACTCCAGCCAGAGGCCGAGGGCCAGGTAGTTGGAAGGCAGAATTTCGTAATAGAAGGTGCGGTCATACCAGGTGTTGGCATTGTTGGTGCCACCGGCATTTTGGATGTACTTGTCAAATTCTCCGCGCGCAATGTTCTCCGAGCCTTCAAACAGCAGGTGCTCAAAGAAATGCGCAAATCCCGTGCGATTGGGGTTTTCGTTTTTAGAGCCTACGTGGTACATGACGCTGACAGCCACGATGGGCGTAGAATGGTCTTCGTGCAAAATCACATGCAGCCCATTGTCGAGGTCGTACTCCACGAATTCAATGGGGTTCATTTGTGCCGGAAGGGCCCTGCTCAGAAGAAGCATCCCTGCCAGCATAGTCAGACTAAAAAATTTTTTCATCATTGCATAACTTAAGTTGGTGAAATAAATGACCCTTGCCCGAAAAGCGCGTGCACGCTTTTCGGGCTTCAAAAGCCGGGCCGAAGGTCAGGCTTTTCGGGCAAACGGGAAAAATATTCCGACAAATGTTTACAGACGGGCGACCAAACGAAGGAAAGACGACAAAAATCTCCCTCCTCCTATACCATTTTGTCGGCACAGGAAGAGCTGGCAAAGGCGTCTGGTTTGGCCTTAAAGATAAAGCCCATGCTCAGGATGTAGCCCATGGCTTCCTTCAGAGCCTTATTGGACTGAAACTGGGGGTCTGTGTTGATGTCGGCATGCACCTCCAAAGCTACATCGTAAGCATCCAACACATCGCAAAGGGCATAGGCTACCTCTACCGAGCGGGCCACCTCGGTGATCATCCGCTCGCGCAGGGTCATTTTGCGCTCTGTGTGGTGGTTGCTGATGAACATAAAACCACCGCGTTTTTCGCGCAGGAATACCACTACGGTAGCAAACTCAATATGTTTGCCCCGCACCTGAGAGTCGGTACCGATACAAACTTTCATGCGATGGCCGGCGGCCAGCTCAGTTTTGAGGGTACGCTCTACGGCCTCTGTCAGAGGCTCTTCAATACGTTGGCCATTCAGGCGGCGCCATTTCATGTCTCGATAGTTGAAGGCTAAAGTGTTTAGCGATTAAAAATGTGTTTAGCTTTGCGCTAAGATACGGATTTTCTATGACTTATACCCTTTCCATAGTGGTGCCTGTTTACAACTTTGACGTCCGGCCGCTGATGCTGCGCCTGGCAGAACAGGATTTGCCGCCTATGGCAAGCAGCAAAGACATAGAATTTCTCTTTTACGATGATTGTTCTTCCACCAACGTACTCAAAACGAATGCCCCCCTGCAAATGCTGCCCAACCTGCGTTACAAAAAATTAAGCCAAAACCTCGGCCGCTCGCGCATACGCAACCTCCTCGCGCGCGAGGCCCGCGGGCGCCTGCTGCTCTTTCTCGACTGCGACGCCATGCCACCGGATGCCGGCTTCCTGCGCAGGTACCTCGAGGCTGCCGATGAGCAAAGTGTACTTTGCGGCGGCACGGCCTACTCCCGTCAAGCGCCCAAAGACCCTCAACTCCTGTTGCGCTGGCGCTACGGGCGCAAACGCGAGCAAAAACCGGCAAGCAAGCGCAACGAAAAGCCCTATCTGCACTTTCACAGCTTCAACTTCCTGGTGCCACGCCACATCATGCTGCGGGTGCCATTTGACGAAAGTCTTAAAAAATACGGCCATGAGGACACTTTCTTTGCCTTCCGGCTGCGCGAAGAAGGCATCCCCCTGCGCCATTTCGACAATCCCGCCCTGCATCTCGGACTTGAGCCCGCTTCGCGCTTTATCCAAAAAACAGAGCAGGGCATCCGCAACCTGTTGCAACTCAAAAAGGCCCGGCCCGACTTTTCACTGCGCCTGCTCGAAGCACGCGAACGCTGGAAAAAACTGCCCCTGCCGTCAAGCCTGCTGCCCATCCTCAAGAGCCATCTGACCCACAGCCGCCGCCCTTCCCTCAGAGCCTTCGACCTCTACAAACTGCTCTACCTGAGAAAATGCGAGCAGAGCAAAGATTTTTTTTGAAAAACTTGCCCGCTCTTTGAAAAAAGGGCTATATTTAGCCTTTGAAACTTATACACTTTCACCACTAAAAAACTAAGGAATATGAACATCACTTTCAATCGCTTGCGCGAAATCAAGCACCAACTGCCCACCGGCAGCGTAAAACGCATCGCTGACGAGCTGGGCCTGACCGAACAAGCCGTGCGCAACTACTTCGGTGCAAAAAAATACAACGACCAGGGAGAAATCATAGGAAAACACATAGAATCCGGCCCCGACGGAGGCATCGTACATCTCGAAGACGACACCATACTCAACCTGGCCCTGCAAATTATTGAAGAAGCTTCCTCCCAGCAAGAAGCCTGAAAAGGAAAGATAAAGACGAGGTAAAACCTCGTCTTTATCTTTTTATGAAAGCACACTCAGCATCCGCTTGCAGGCTTAAAGCAGGCGGGACTTACATAGCTACAAAATTTCCACAAGCAATTCATCCACTTCGCGTTTCTCTGTAGAGAAATTGACTCCAACAGCAATGAGCTTTTTGCCCGAATCCCGATATTTATCCAGATACCCCCTTGTCCGGATTTGCTCAAGGGCTTCAACCGCTGTCTTGTTCAGCTTAAACTCAAAACAATAAACTTTATCCTTTAAGACCACCAAAGCATCAGCTCTGCCCCTTGAGGTGTTCACTTCACTATACACATCCAGCCCCATATACTTGAAGAACAGATGAACAATGGCGTGATAAAAACGCTCTCTATTCTGATGCAATTGATGAGACAAACTATAAAGCAAGATGTTAAAAATCTCCCTGACTTTTTTCAGGTCTTCCTCCTGCAGGGCATCTTCAACCTCAAGTACATAGGAACGCACGCGCGTATGTTCTACCTCACTAAAGGTATCAATCAGATACTCTAACATGGATTGCTTGACCTCTTTATTGGGATACCCCAAAGTATATAGAAGCCTTTTCGCATCATACTCTTTGATGGTCAGGTAACCCGTTTGAAAAAGAATGGTCTCCACGTTCAGATGCTCAATATCAAAAGAATCAAAAGCCGTCTCCCCCACCCTGATGCCATCAAAATCGTAATAGACCTTCTCCCGTATCAAATGCACCAAAAAAGTAGGCGTTGCAGTCTTGAACCAGTAGTTCGAGAAGACACCATTGTAGAACAACAACAAAATGCTAAAGGGATTGTAAACGAATTCACGGCCGTCCCAGCTATATCCGTTATACCAGTTTTTAATAGCAGAAAGCCCATCTTCCCTGCTCATACCGCTCTTTTCGCCAAAAGCACGCAGGTAATCGGCAAAAAAATGCTCCAGCTCTGCCTGCGTATAGCCCAACAGCGTCGAATGCCGGGGAGACATGGTGATGTCGTTGAGATTATTCAGATCAGAAAAAATGCTGACGCGGCTGAATTTTGACACCCCCGTGATGAACACAAAACGCAGCCAGGGGTCGCTGTCTTTGATCACTGAATAAAACTTTTTGAGAATCTGCTGATTCTCCCGTGCCTGTTCTATCTCCCGGCCGAGATAGTCTATGATGGGCTTGTCGTATTCATCAATGAGTAAAACGACGCGAGCATTTGCCGAAAGGCTCTCCAGCACTTCCCGAAACTTCTTTTCCAGACTCTCCTCCTTGACTTCCAAGCCGTGTTCTTCAATGACTTCGTCTAAAAACTCCAGCAAAGCCCGCTCAAGACCTAAGGATTTGTATCCCAGACTGCTAAAAGAGATATGTAAAACGGGATGCTTCGTTTTCCAATCCCATTGATCTTCTATCCACAGACCTTTAAACAGTTCTTTATTGCCGGAGAATAACTCTTTGAAAGTACTTATCATCAAAGACTTGCCAAAACGACGGGGACGGGAGAGAAAGTAATATCCCGCCTCGGAAACCAACTGATAAATTTCCCGTGTTTTATCCACGTATAAATAGCGCCCCTCCCGGAGTTTGCCAAAATTTTGTATGCCGATAGGTAGTCTCTTCATCTTTGGCAAAGATAATAAAATGTTCAGCACACTCCAACATCAAAACACCACGAGTATCCGACTGCTGCCATCGGAAAAGGCCAGCACATAAGTGCCCTGCGAAAGCACACTGAGGTCTATCCGGAAATGGCCTGCAGAAGCAGCAGGCAGAACTCCTTTCAACAGAGCATGCCCATACAAGTCTGACAACGACCAGGCGATGTCTTCATCGCTCAGGCGCTTGTAGAAAACTTCGGCAAAATCCACAGCCGGATTGGGAGATACTTTCCACTCTGCCCGGGGTTGAGGAGGCTCATAAGCGGCCGTAACCTGCGTCCAACGGGCTTCAAATTCCTGACGGAAGAGGTTGGCCACATCGGCATCGTGTATGATGAGGGTGTTTTCGTCATTGATCTCATCGGCAGAGTTGGTCCAGTTGTGCGAGCCGGTAACGACCAGGGGGTCGGCATCTGCATAGCCCTCGTCCACAATGGCGTATTTGTGGTGCAACTGCCCGTCCTGCCAATGGGCATGCACGGAAATGCCCGAAGCCTGCAAATAGCCGAATTCGGAGCCCCACTCATCCGCATTTTCGATCAGGCCACGGATGTTGCGGCCGGATTGATGCAAGGCCACGATGGCATCGGCCAAATCGTCTTTGGTGAATAGGAGCAGGGCAAAATCCAACTGCTCATCGGCCGATTGCAGAGCCCTCAAAATGTGTGAAGAGGTGCCGTCGGAGGGCGAAAAATAAGCCTCTACGGACACGCCCCCGATGACGAACTGATGGGGCGTGTTGTCTTGCTTCTCATCGCCAAAACGCGCCTGGGCGGGATTGGGATTGATGCCGGAGCCGCCCCACATCTCCTCAAACTCGCGCAGATAAGTGCGTGCCAGGCTCTGGTCCTGAATGATGAGGGTGTTGTTGTAGGCATTGATGACATTGGAGAAGGTCATGTTCATAGAGCCGGTGATGACATAAGCTCCGTTGACGTCATCGGGGTCTATGACCAAAATCTTGTTGTGCATGATGCCATCTGCCGAGCTGCCGTAGAGCACGGGAAAGGGCGGCGGTGGTTGCAGGGCGCTGTTGTTGGTCTCGTCGTCGGCGATGAAGCGCACGGCCACGCCTCTTTCCCAGGCATCAGTCAGGGCTTCCACAAAATTGTCGCGGCTGGTGTTGTACATGAACACGCTGATGGAGGTCTGGGCGGCATTGATGCGCTCGATGATGGCATCTTCCACTTCCTCATAGCTGTTGCCGGCGGGATACACTCCATTGGAGTATGAGGGATCGGTGGACTGGTTGAAATACACCTCTATGCTGCCCGAAGAAAGCGAGGCCGTGCTGTACAAACCCACCGGCGAACTCACCTCTACCCCATTGCTCTCAGCCACTACGCGCACGTAATAAAAGTCGGCGTCCTGCAAACCGCTGATGCTCAACTCGTGCTCCGTACTCATGCCCGCTTCGGGCACGTAATTGTCGAGTAAATCCGGCTGGGTACCGTAATAAATCCCTCCCTGGGCAGGCGCACTGGTCGTCCAACGAAAAGTCAGGGCATGGGGTTGAATATCGCTCAGGGCGGGTTGTTCGACCAGGAAAAGGCAGGCCGCAGCGGCTTGCAGGTCGTCGGCATCCCGCGGCAGCAGTTGATACTGACCGTTGTATTCGGAGACGATACCCCTGACATCGGTGGCCTCTGTAGGGATGTCCGTGCCTGTCAAAGCGCTGCTGTTCGACAGGTAGAGCGTTGCCTCATTTCCGGAAGGCAGGGCAAGCGAGTACTGTCCGGAAGAAAAGCTGCCGGTCTCCAAAAACCAGGCACAGGGCAAGAGCACCAGTTGGCCCTCCACATTTTCGGAAAGATCGCCTTGCGGCAAATGCAGGGGCTCGGGCAGGGGCAGGCCCGAGCTCAAGATTTGAAAGTTCGTAACGGGATTGATCTCCAGCAGGCCGTTGTACTCGCTCAACTTGCCCGTGAGGAGGATGGAATCCCCCCGCTGCACCGAAGAAAAGCCCCCGACGGAGCCCGTTCCCGGGTATGCGGCAATGCCGGCCGTGGCATCCTGCACAAAGCGAATGCTTCCCAACTCATCGCCGTTGAGCACGATGCCCCTGACTGTAACCTCTGTTCCCAAAGACTCCGCCCGCGCATCGGTTATATTCTGCTGCGCCGTCAGACAAAACGTCAAAGACAGCAGCAGGACGGGCAAGCCCGTCCTCCGGATAATCTGTAAGGCACCCATCACTGAATGTCCACATTGTCAATGCGATACGAGGTCGTGCCGTTGACGGGGTCGCCTGTGTAGCGAAAGCCGATGTAGCCCTTGCCGGAAAAGCCCGACAGGTCCACCGGTCCGGAGGGCACCCACTCGTGATAGGGGTCGTTTTCGCCGGCCAGGGTGCAGGACAGTTGCGTCCAGGTGGCATTTTCAAAATTCACGCCATCGAAGTCGGTGGAAATCCACACGGAAAGGCCGTCGTGATTCCAGTAGGCCTGGGCGGATTCGAAATTCAGGGTACGCGGCTCGCTGAGGTCTATGGCCGGAGTGATGAGCCAGCTCTCGTTTTCGGTATCGGAGGAGTTGTAGGCCGTGGCCTGTGCATAGACATTGCCGTTGAATTCCTTGGCCTGCCAGCGGCGCGTGCCTTTAACGGCCAGGTTGAGCCAGCCTTCGAAGTCAATGTCCTGGTTGTTGACTCCCGTTTCAAAATCTTCCTGCAGGCTGGTCAGTCCCGTGCCGGAGCCCGGGCCGCAACGCTCATTGTCCATGGCCAACTCGGAGGGGTCGCGCACGAGAAGCTGAAATTCATCCCCATACACGCTGAGGATGCCGATGAAAGTACCACTGCCGACAGGCGTTTTTTGTCCGGCAAAATCGGCATAGCCGCTGGTGCGCACCAAGACGGTATGCTGGCTGTTGCAATCTTCCAGCACGCGATTGACAGCCTGCAAGTTGACGGGGTCGGCAAAGGGCTGACCGGCATCGGCCAGGTCGAATTGCACCTCATCCAACTGGATGAGGGTGCTGACCATATCGGTCGTCAAATCACCCATGCTGACAACGGTCGGCTGGATGTCTTTGCCGCCATCGCCCCGGCAGATGAAGTCGTCGAGCACGGCTTCTTCGATGGTGCCGAGCTGAATCAGGCCGTTGTAGTCGCTCAGCTCGAGGCCGTTGCAACGCACCCAAATTTCGCGACCTATGGGAAAATTGTTGTACAGGTCCGTAATGCCAAAGCGCAGTTGGATGCCGGCGGTTTCGTCTTGAATTTCAATGGAGCGATACCAGTTGCCGGCACGGTCATCGGCCACGACCACGCCTCGAATGACGATGTCTTCTGAAATCAATTCGGTTTGCCCCAGCGTGTGCATGGCTTTCAGCTCTGCAATGGTATGGGTAGCCTCCAGCGTACACACATCTGCAGCCGGCGGCTCGTCGAACTGCAGGTCCACGCAAGAGGAAAAGGCCAGTGTTAAGACGGCCAAAACGGAGAGGAGGATTTTATGAGAGATGTTCATTGTGGAAGTTTTTTTTGTGTTCGTGTTTTTTTTAGAGGGCTTTCGCCAAATGGGGTTCATTTGG
>WGBN01000236.1 GCA_015494245.1 Saprospiraceae bacterium
GGCAACGTCCTGGCTTTCGTCGTAGAGGTAGGGGAAGGGGTAGCCGAGTTTTTGGGCCGTTTCCTTCATTTTTTCGGGGGAATCGTCGGGGTAGTTTTCCACATCGTTGGCGCTGATGGCGACGAAGCCGATGCCTTTTTGCAGGTACTCCCTGGCGAGGCGCACGATTTCGTCATTGACGTGTATGACATAGGGGCAGTGGTTGCAGATGAACATGACGACCAGGCCTTTGTCGGTCTTTACGTCTTGGAGGCAAACGGTTTTGCCGGAGACCGTATCGGGCAGACAAAAGTCGGGTGCAGGAGTGCCGAGGGGTAACATGGTGGATTCTGTACGTGCCATGGTTTATGCCTGTTTTAGGATGTTAGAGACGTCTTCCAGGATTTCAATGGTTTCTTCGCGCGTGGGTGCCTGGGCATAGACGCGCAGTACCGGCTCTGTGCCGGAGGGGCGAATCATCACCCAGCGGTTTTCGTCGAAGTAGAATTTGAAGCCGTCGAGGTCTTCGACATGCTCGACTTTGTGGGAGCCGAAAGAGGTATAGAGGCCTTTGCGGCAGTTGTCGAGCACCTTTTGCTTGATGTCTTCGGTAACGTGCAGGTCATAGCGGTCGTAGGCGAAGTCGCCGACGATGGCATAGACTTCCTGCAGCAGTTGGGTGAGGGTTTTGCCCGTTTCGGCCATGAAGTTGAAGAGTTCCAGGCCAATCCAGATGCCGTCGCGTTCGGGTATATGGCCGGCTACGGCTATGCCGCCGGACTCTTCGCCTCCGACCAGGACTTTTTCGCGGGCCATGATTTCGGCGGTGTACTTAAAGCCTATGGGCGTTACCTCGTAGGGCAGGCCGAAGTGCTCTGCGAGGCGTTTCATCTTGTCGGTAACGGAGAAGGTGATGGCCACCTTGCCCTTTTGTTTTTGGTAGCCGGCTTTGTAGAGCAGCAGCAGAAGCAGGATGCGGTGGCTGTCCACAAACTCGCCCTTTTCGTCGAACATGCCGATGCGGTCGGCATCGCCATCGTTGGCCAGTCCGCAGTTGATTTCGGGATGGGTTTTGATGTATTCGGCCAATTCGCCCAAATTGCGGGCGATGGGCTCGGGTGCCTGGCCGTGGAAGGAGGGATTGTATTCGCAGTGCAGCAAGTGCGCTTTGGGAATCAGGCGCGGCAGGGCGCGCTGGCCGGCGCCGTACATGGCATCGTAGGCGGGCATCAGAAAGGAGTTGTTGATGCGCTCCAGGTCAAAATGCGCTTTTGCGTGTTCGACGTACAGGTCTTCGAGATTGACCTCTTCGAGTAAATTCATGGGAGGCAGGCGAAAGGCAGATAAATCCTGCAGGTCTTCCGGTGGCGTTTCCGGAATCAGCGCTTCCACTTCGGCTATTTGGGAGGGCGTCATGGGGCCGCCCAGGGCCGATTTTAGTTTGAAGCCGCTGTAGGCCGGCGGGTTGTGGCTGGCCGTGATGACGATGCCCACCTGTGCTTTCAGCTTGACTACGCCGAGGGAGACCATAGGCGTAGAGGCGAAGTTGGGGTCCATAAAAACCTTGATGCCGTGGGAGCAGAGCACCCGCGCGCTGTTTTCGGCAAACAGTTTACCTGCGAATCGGCAGTCGTAGCCGATGACGGCCTTGTCGTGCCCGCGTTCTTTCATCCAAAGGGCGGTAGCCTGAGCTACGCGTCGCACATTGGCCACCGTGTAGTCGTCTGCAATGATGGCCCGCCAGCCGTCGGTGCCGAATTTAATCTGCTGCATTTTCGTATTTTTGCGGTGATTGGGAAGCATGGAAATCAGATGACTTCAGCCTTCCTCTAAAAGCGCATTTGCATTGAATGTGCTGTCAAAAGTGTGAAAGCGCTGCAAAGATACGACAAAGTGGAAGACAACTATTACTACAAGGGTCTGAGGCGCCAGATGGTGGAGGAACTTCGCCGCAAGGGTATTAAAGATGAGCGCATTTTAGAGGTGATGGAGCGCCTGCCCCGTCATTATTTCATAGATAGTGGTTTTGAGGAGCAGGCCTATCAGGACAAGCCCTTTCCCATAGATTGCGGGCAGACGATTTCGCAGCCCTATACCGTGGCATATCAGACGGAGCTTTTGGAGGTAAAGCCCGGCGATAAGGTGTTGGAGATTGGTACGGGCTCGGGTTATCAGGCGGCCGTTTTGGCCATGTTGGGGGCAGATGTCTATACCGTAGAGCGCCTGCGTCCTTTGTACGAACGCGCTTCCCGCCTGCTGGCAAAGCTGCGTCCGGGCAAGTTGCGCGTTTATTTGCGCGACGGTTTCAAAGGGCTGCCGGAGCGCGCTCCATTCGACAAGATTCTCGTCACGGCAGGGGCGCCGGAGGTTCCCGAAAATTTGCTGGAGCAACTCGCCATAGGCGGGCGCATGGTAGTCCCTGTAGGTGCCGGGGAGGTGCAGGAGATGTATGTGATTGATCGCCTTTCACCTGCCTCCTCCGGGAAACCTGCCTCCCAAAGAGGTCTTGCCTCTTTCGGGAGGGCAAATGAATTTAAGGAAACGCGCAAGGGGAGGTTTCGTTTTGTTCCCATGTTAAAAGGCCTTGAGTGAGCTTTTTTCCTTTTCTTTGCGGCATAAAATCTCAGACCATGAAAAGGGACACCGCCATTTTTGATCTCATTGCAGAGGAGGCTCAGCGGCAGGCACGGGGCCTGGAGTTGATCGCTTCGGAGAATTTTGTCAGCCGGCAGGTTTTGGAGGCCATGGGCTCCTGCTTGACGAACAAGTATGCCGAGGGCTATCCCCGCAAGCGCTACTACGGTGGCTGCGAGGTGGTGGACCAAATCGAGCAGCTGGCCATAGACCGCCTGAAGGAGTTGTTCGGCGCGGACTATGCCAATGTGCAGCCGCATTCGGGTTCGCAGGCCAATGCTTCGGTGTATTTGGCCTGTTTAAAGCCTGGGGATACCATGCTCGGTTTCAATCTTTCACATGGCGGGCACTTGACGCACGGCTCGCCGGTCAGCTATTCGGGAAAGACTTACCGCGCTGTTTTTTACGGCGTAGATCGCGAAAGCGGGCGCATAGATATGAAGCAGGTGGAAGAAGTAGCTCAGCGCGAAAAACCCAAGCTGATCATTTGCGGAGCTTCGGCTTATTCCAGAGATTGGGATTATGAGGGCTTTCGCCAAATAGCGGACAGCGTGGGCGCGCTCCTCATGGCTGACATTGCGCACCCCGCCGGTCTCATCGCCGCCGGCCTTTTGAACGACCCTTTGCCCCACTGTCATATCGTAACTTCCACAACGCACAAGACGCTGCGGGGCCCGCGCGGAGGCATCATCATGATGGGTAAAAATTTCGACAACCCCTGGGGCCGCACCACCAAAAAGGGAAATCCGATTAAAATGTCGGCCATCCTCAACAGCGGTGTCTTCCCCGGCATGCAGGGCGGCCCTTTGGAACACGTCATCGCGGCCAAAGCCGTAGCCTTCTACGAGGCCTTGCAGCCCGAATTTAAAGACTACGCCCGCCAGGTCATCAGCAATGCCCAAGCCATGGCCGAAGCCTTTATCGAAAAAGGCTACCACCTCATCTCCGGCGGTACCGACAACCACCTCATGCTCATAGACCTGCGCAACAAGGGCGTTACCGGCAAGCAATTGGAAGAAGCCCTGGGCAAAGCCGACATCACCGTCAACAAAAACATGGTGCCCTTCGACGACCAATCGCCCTTCATCACCTCAGGCATTCGCATAGGCACCGCCGCCATCACCACCCGCGGTCTCAAAGAAGACGACTGCCGCCAAATCGTCTCCTGGATAGACGAAATCGCCCGCCATGTAGAGGACGAAAAGAAAATCGAAAGCATCGCCGAGGCAGTACATGAAATGACGCGCTTAGTTGAGCGGGCTTCAGCCCGCTAAAAGTACCGCGTGCTTCAGCGCGCGATGTCATGCTGAAAACAAAGGGCTTTTGCGAAAAAAAAGATGGTTAAAAGAGCTTAAAGTG
>WGBN01000237.1 GCA_015494245.1 Saprospiraceae bacterium
CCCTTCTTCTCCACCACTTCGCCTTCGAGGGTGATGAGGCGGAGGTAGTACACATAGGTGCCCATAGGCATGGGGCGGGCGCGGTAGCTGCCATCCCAGCCTTCGGAGGGGTCGTGTGTTTCAAAGAGGAGGGAGCCGTAGCGGTCCCAGATTTGCAGGGTGTATTCTGCGAGGAAGCCGGTGGCGGGCAGGCCCGGGAGATAGCGGTTGTTGGTGCCTTCGGGAGCAAATACGTTGGGCATGTAAACGCGCACTTCCGGCTGGGCGCAGGCGATGTTGGAGAAGGAAGAACCTTCATACACACTGCCATCAGGCAAGAGACGCTGGAAGAGCGCCTCCACCTGATAACAGCGCAGATTGAAATTAGATGGCAGATTGTCCTTGAAGTTTAAACTTCCGGAATTTAATTGTTGTAGTAGTTGCAACTGGCCGTCTTCGAGCGCATACAGGCGGTAAGCCGTTACAGTGGCCTGCGTCAGCTCGAAGGGCGTCCATTCTATTTGGACGCCGTCGGAGAGAGCCGAGGCCTGGAGGTAAACAGTGGTTGCCTTGCCGCCGAAAAACTCTTCTCCGCATTCGTTGGAGACGTAAAGCGTGTATTCCTGTGGGCCGTTTTTATAGGCCGATTGCTGATGCAGATAAGTGTTTTGAAACTGCAGGGGAGGAGTGATGTCCAGAGGTAACAGTTCAACCACATCGCCATGTGTCCATCCGAGATGAGCGGAAGAGTAGCTCAGGCTGTCGTCCCACTGCCAGGCGATTTCGATTTGGCCGTCGGCACTGATGCCGGCATTCAGCAGGGCGAGTTGGGCGGGCACCGGAGCAGTATTTGCCGAAAGGCAAACCACATTCGAACTCGAACTGAAAGCCGCGTTCCTGGCCAGGGCCTCTACGTAAAAACAGTAATCCGACCCATTGATTAAATTCTCATAGGTATAAGTTGAGCTGCCTTCCGGCAAATCGGCTACGGCCTCGTAGGCCGCGCCATCGCGACTCACCCAGATGCGGTAAGTCTCCACGCCTTCCGGCCAGTTTTCGTAGGCATTCCAACTCAGGCTCATTGTTCTTGAACAGTAGTCCTGCTCTACTTCGAGAAAAAGCGTGTGGTGCGGACTGACGAAGGCGCTGGTGTTGCCGCAGGCGTCTAAGGCGAGCACGTAATACAACTCCGAACCCGATTGCGGGTCGGCACCGGTATCCAGATACTGCAGAGCGTTGAAGACCGTGTCTATCAAATCCACATTCCCGTTGATTTCGCGATAGA
This sequence comes from Saprospiraceae bacterium, assembly GCA_015494245.1. GTDB lineage: Bacteria > Bacteroidota > Bacteroidia > Chitinophagales > Saprospiraceae > WGBN01. The sequence continues at coordinate 1,265 of WGBN01000237.1, forward strand.
TGAGATAGCCATAGATGTGGGAGTCGTTACCCGGAGCCCACTGCACCAACACATCGCCATTTTGAACCGTTGCAAATTGCATCACAATGTCGTCCGGAAAAGCATTGCTAATTGTGTCTGAGGGCAGGGCCGTCCAGCCGGCGGGGCAGTTGTAGTCGCTGAGCATGTAGTAGAAGCGGAGCTCGGAGAGGGGGTTGGGGTCTATGTACTCCATTTGGAGGGCATCGGTGATGGTGGCGATGAGGCTGTAAGGGCCGGCTTCGGAGGTTGCCCTGTAAATTTCATAGGCATTGAAAGTGCCGCAGGTGTTCACGGGCAGCGTCCAGTGCAGCGTATCGCCCCGCAGGCAGAGTGGCTGAGGCGGCTGGATGACATTTTGCGAAAGCAAATCACTGCCCATCCACAGGCAGAACAGAGCGGTGAGTAAAAGGTTTCTGGTGTTCATGGGAATCTGTATTTCACGCAAAGGTCTGAACTTATTCCTTCTTATGCTGAAAATCTTCATAAGTGATGACCTTTTCCAGGCGATAGGCGATTTTAAATTCGGGAGTGACATTTTTTTGGAAGAAAACCAGGCCCAAATTGCGGGCATAAACTTCCATGCCGTCGTACTCCTGCTCAATGTGGCCCTCGCTTTCCACATCTATCAATTCGCGAACGTAAAAACGGACGGCCTCGTATGAATTGCCGCCAAAAACATAAGTCGTATCGCCGGCATATTGGCGATTGCGTATCAAAGTGGTGGTGATGGGGTCCTGGCCATCGGGGATCAGGGCTCCCGTATTTTCATCTAAGCGGTTTTGCCAGCTCAGCTTGGTGTAGAGTACGGCGAAGGTGTCTGTGAGTTGAAAGGGGAAGACGTCGCCGCCCTCGATTTTCACCGGAATTTCGTACTGCTGCCCGAGGGTATCGTACTCGTACAAGTGAAACGCCCTGAGCTTGGTGCCATTGGGAAACACCTCCTCTTTAAAATACTGAAACGGCATGAATTGGTAGTCGTAATACATGCCTTCCAAATAAGTTTTGCCGTCTTCTTCCAGCTTCCGCAAATGCCAGTAAAAGGGCGGGTCATGCTCGTTGATGGCGCCCCGATAGCAATAGACTTTGCCCTGGCCGCCCAAGTCTTCGAGGGGGTAATAATAGGCACGCAGAGACAGGCCCGAATCCCGTCCGCAAGAAAACATGAAGAGGCTTGCAACAAGTAAGGGAAAGAGTGTGTTTTTCATAGAGCAAAGGTAAGGCAGCTTTGTGAACCTTTACCCCTGAAAAGTACCTGCAAATTTATTATCTTTGCACCCCCCTGTGTAAGGCTCATTGGCCGGGGGCAAAATTTCACTTTTCTCAGGCAGCATCTGTTTGAGCACAAAAAGAAAGACATGCTTGGAATTCTTTCCAAAATATTCGGTTCGAAGCAACAGCGCGACATCAAGCACTATCTGCCATTGGTAGAGCAGACCAATGCCGAATTTGAACAACTGCAATCCCTGAGCCACGACGAACTGCGCGCCAAAACGCACGATTTTCGCCAACGCATCAAGGACTACCTCGCAGATATAGACAAAGACATCGCTGAAGTTCATCAGGAAGCGCTCTCTGCAGAAGACCTCGATGAAAAAGAGGAGCTTTTCAAAGAAGAAGACGAGCTGCGAAAGAAGAGAGACGAACTGCTCGAAGAGGTTTTAATGGACATCCTGCCCGAGGCTTTTGCCGTGGTCAAGGAAACTGCGCGTCGCTTTTCCGAAAACGAGGAGCTGGTGGTCAAAGCCACCGAATTTGACAAGGAGCTGGCCGGCAGAAAGCAAACCGAATACCTGCGCATTGAAGGCGAGCGCGCCATCTGGAAAAACTCCTGGACGGCTGCAGGCGGAGAGATTAAGTGGAACATGGTGCACTACGATGTGCAGCTCATTGGCGGCATGGTCTTGCACGAAGGCAAAATTGCCGAGATGGCTACGGGTGAGGGAAAAACCCTGGTGGCCACTCTGCCCGCCTACCTCAACGGCCTGGGCGGTGAAGGCGTACACGTCATCACCGTCAACGACTACCTCGCCAAGCGCGATGCCGAGTGGATAGGCCCCATCATGGAGTTCCTCTTCCTCAGCATTGACTGCATTGACAAATACCGCCCGCATTCCGAAGAGCGCCGCCGGGCTTATATGTGCGACATCACCTACGGCACCAACAACGAATTTGGCTTCGACTATCTGCGCGACAACATGGTGCGCTCCACCAAAGACATGGTGCAGCGCAAACACCACTACGCCATCATTGACGAGGTGGACTCCGTGCTGATTGACGATGCCCGTACACCGCTCATCATCTCCGGCCCCGTAGAGCGAGGCGCTGAAGAGCAGGAATACATCGAATTGAAACCCCACGTAGAGCGCCTGCTCAAAGCCCAGCGAGAAGATGCCGCCCGCTATCTCAGCCAGGCCAAAAAGCTCTTCAAAGAGGGCAAAACCGGCTATGAAGAAGGCGAAGCCGGCCTGGCCCTGCTCCGCGCCCACCGCGCCCTGCCCAAATACCGGCCGCTGATCAAATTCCTCAGCGAAGAGGGCGTGAAAGTCCTGCTCCAAAAAGCCGACAACTACTACTCGGCAGAGCAGGGCAAGCGCATGCCCATCGTAGATGAGCCTCTCCTCTTCGTCATTGACGAGAAAAACCGCTCGGTAGAATTGACCGAACGCGGCACCGAAGTGTTGGCCAAAGGAAATGCCGACCCCAACTTCTTCGTCATGCCCGACCTGGCTTCCGAAATGGTCGCCATAGACGAAAACGATGAACTCAGCGAAAAAGAAAAGGAAGAAGCCCGCATGAAGCTGGCCCAGGACTTCGCCGTCAAATCGCGACGCCTGCACGCCATCAACCAACTTCTCAAGGCCTACACCCTCTTCGAACGCGATGAAGAATACGTCGTCATAGACGGCCAGGTGAAAATCGTGGACGAACAGACCGGCCGCATGATGGAAGGCCGCCGCTACTCCGATGGCCTCCACCAGGCGCTGGAAGCCAAAGAAAA
>WGBN01000238.1 GCA_015494245.1 Saprospiraceae bacterium
AGCCAAAGCGCCCCCAGTCGGGGCCAAAGGTCGAGCGCAACTCAAAAGCCTCGCGCTCCTGATCGAAACCCACGACCAAAAAGGCGTAGCTGTCTGCCGGCTGAATGCCCTCGGGGAGAGCCGGCAATACCCCTTCCTCCAACCGCAGCAAAACGACTACCGGATTGCCGCGCATCAGAGATTTGCGGGTGGCAAAGATTTTCTGCATATTCCTGCTACCGGCCCTGTACAACTCCAGGAAGTTGACGATGTGATACCTGTCCACAAAATTCACTGCCGAAGGCAGCCGTTGGCTGCCATAGGGCACGATGGTCGCATCTACCGTGCCCTCCTCAGCCAAAACACTAAGGGCATCTTTGACATCCGATTTCTCCATGTTTAAGAGAATGAAATCGGGGCTGAGATTCTGCTTGTAGTTGCGGGTGTAATTGAGATAAAATTCCAGGGCATCGGCCAGGCTCTGGCAAATGCCCGCCTCGTAGAACGTTTGCCGGCGCACGGGCATCAAAAAGGGCTTTACGCTCTGCTCGCGCAGCATCTCCTCCGAACTGCCGCCAAAACCCGGCATGGCCGGCATGAACAAATCAATCAGGCTTTCGTCCGTAACGCCCAGGTCCACAGAGCGGGGCGTCAAAGTATCCGTCTGCTGAGCCGGCAAAAAACGAGGAGCGAAAAAGGTCAGGAAAACAAAAAAACACAAAAGGGAAAAACGCATACGGCACCGGTTTTTACGAGAAAATGAGAGCTTCACTACCCGATGTAACGCACAGCCCGGTCGCTTTCGTCTGCCTGCAAGCATGCCGGAGAGCTGCCGTGAAGAATACGCTGCTCATTTTTCGGGCACAGCCGGATATGGATTAGGAAATGGAGTTTGGCAGGGCCGGAAAGAAGGCGTACTTTTGTGGCATAGAAAAGCCATCTCCTCTATGAAACAATATCTCGACCTCATGCGCCACGTACTCGAACAGGGCGTCGAAAAAAACGACCGCACCGGTACGGGCACGATCTCCAGCTTTGGATATCAAATGCGCTTTGACCTCAACGAAGGCTTTCCGCTCGTAACTACCAAAAAGCTGCATCTGAAAAGCATCATCCACGAGCTGCTGTGGTTCCTTAAAGGCGACACCAATGTGCGCTACCTGCAGGAAAACGGCGTGCGCATCTGGAACGAATGGGCCGATGAAAACGGAGACCTCGGCCCCATCTACGGCAAGCAATGGGTCGCCTGGGAAGGCCCCGACGGCCCCGTCAATCAAATCGCCCGGGCTGTAGAGACCATCAAAAACAATCCCGACTCCCGCCGCATCCTCGTCAGCGCCTGGAATGTGGGAGACCTGCCTAAAATGGCGCTCAGCCCCTGTCACGCCTTCTTTCAGTTTTACGTGGCCGATGGCAAACTCTCCTGCCAGCTGTACCAACGCTCGGCCGACGTCTTCCTCGGCGTGCCTTTCAACATCGCCTCCTATGCCCTGCTCACCATGATGATGGCACAGGTCTGCGGGCTAAATGTGGGAGAATTCGTTCACACTTTTGGCGATGTGCATCTCTACAAAAACCACTTAGACCAGGCCCGCCTGCAACTCAGCCGGGAGCCGCGTCCACTCCCCCTCATGAAAATCAATCCGGAGGTCAAGGATATTTTTGCCTTTAAATACGAAGACTTCGAGCTCAAAAATTACGACCCGCACCCCCACATCAAGGCAAAAGTAGCCGTATAGCAAAGGCCCTATGGGCTGCCCTTCGCCTGCCTCCTTCGGGAGGGCAAATGCAATACAGCATGTACCACACGCTCAAAGACTGCATCGAAGATTTGGATCGCCACGGAATGCTCCGCCGCATCAGCAAAGAGGTGGACCCGCATTTAGAAATGGCAGACATCCATCTGGAAACTTTCGAGCAGGGCGGGCCTGCATTGCTGTTTGAAAACGTCAAAGGCAGCCCCTTCCCGGCCGCTTCCAACATCTACGGCACGTATGAGCGCACGGACTTCCTCTTTCGCCGCACTTTGGAGCCGCTGCAACTGGCCCTGGGTTTTAAAGATGACCCGCTCAAGTTGCTGCGCCGCCCCCTCCATTTGGCGAAAGCCATAAAAACCATCAGCCACGCCCTGCCCCGCCGGCTCCGTCGCAAGCCGCCTTCCATGTACGGGCGCACGCGCATCTCTCAGCTTCCGCAAATTAAATCCTGGCCGGAAGACGGCGGCGCCTTCATCACCCTGCCCCAGGTGCTCACCCTGCCGCCGGGCGAACAAGACATTAAAAAATCTAACCTCGGCATGTACCGCATCCAACTCTCGGGCAACGACTACCTGCCCGATGAAGAAGTGGGCATGCACTACCAGATCCACCGCGGCATAGGCATCCACCACCGCTTGTACAAAGAATCGCCAGAACCCTTCAGGGCCTCCATATTTGTGGGCGGGCCGCCGGCACACACTTTTGCGGCCATCATGCCCATGCCCGAAGAATTATCTGAACTACTGTTAGCCGGCATGCTGGCAGGCAGACGCTTTCGATACTACCGGCACGAAGGACATCTCATCTCCGCCGATGCGGATTTCGTCATCACCGGAGAGATCGAAAAAGAACAGCTCAAACCCGAAGGCCCTTTTGGCGACCACCTCGGTTATTACAGCCTGAAGCACGACTTTCCGTTTATGCGCGTAAAAGACGTGTGGCATCGCAAAGATGCCATTTGGCATTTCACGGTAGTCGGGCGCCCGCCCCAGGAAGACAGCAGTTTTGGCTATCTGATCAAACGCATCGTGGAGCCGGTTACGGAAAAGGAATTCCCGGGCATACTCGACATCCATGCCGTAGATGCCGCCGGCGTACATCCCCTGCTGCTCGCCATAGGCAGCGAGCGCTACATGCCCTTCAGAGAGCCGCAACCCGAAGAAATACTCACCCAGGCCAACCACCTGCTCGGCAAGGGGCAGACATCACTTGCTAAATTTCTGTTCATCAGCACACAATACGAAGCGCCCGGACTCAGCGCACAGAACATACCCGATTTTTTTCAACACCTCTTGGAGCGCATCCGCTGGGAGCGCGATCTGCACTTTTACACGCGCACGACCATAGACACCCTCGACTATTCCGGCACGGGCTGGAACAAGGGCTCCAAACTGGTTATGGCCGCTCACGGGCCCCGCATCCGAAAATTGAGTAAAAGTCTTTCAGAATGCTTCCCCTCTGGCAGCAGTACGTCCCTGCCGGCGGGCTTTTCAGAGCCTCGTCTCGTCCTGCCGGGCATCCTCGCTTTGCAAGCTCCCCCTTTTCGGAATGAAAGCGGCTATGAGGAGGTACTGCATTTGGCGAAAGCCTTAGAAAAAACACCACCGGAAGGCATTGCCCTCATCGTGCTTTGCGACGACTCCTCTTTTCTGAGCGCCACCTTAGACAACTTCTTATGGGCAACTTTTACCCGTGCCAACCCCTCGCATGACGTGCAGGGCGTGGGCGCTTTCACAGAGCACAAACATTGGGGCTGCAAAGGGCCGCTCATCATAGACGCCCGCATCAAACCCCATCATGCACCGGAGCTGAAACGCCCTTAGAAACATTGCTCTCACCATGTCAGAAAAAAAACTCAAACCTGCCAGCCTCCCACCTGCTTTCACCCAACGCATGAAAGCCATGCTCGACCAAGCCTGGGATGATTTCCTCCTCGCCCACGAGCAAACCGCACCCGTGAGCATACGCATCAACCCCCTGAAATGGCAGGCAGCATTTGAAGAAGAATTGCCCATAGACGAGCAGGTGCCCTGGTGTAAAGAAGGCTTTTACCTGAAAGTACGACCGCACTTTTCAACAGACCCGCTCTGGCATGCGGGGGCTTATTACGTGCAGGAAGCCTCCTCCATGATCATCAGCCATGTGCTTCAACACATATCCATCAAAAGCCCTGTAACAGCCTTAGACCTGGGCGCTTCCCCCGGCGGCAAGAGCACCCTCCTGCTCGATCATTTGCCGAAAGGCAGCCTACTCCTCGCCAACGAACCGACGCGCTCCCGCCTCCCCGCACTGAAAGAAAACCTGGCCCGGTGGGGCCGCGCCAACGCCCTCATCAGCCAACACAGACCAGCCGAAATAGCCGAAGCCGGGCTGCTCTTTGACCTCATCCTCGTGGACGCGCCCTGCTCCGGCGAAGGGCTGTTTAGAAAGTCACCCGAAGCAAGACGGGAATGGACGCCCGCACAAGCTGCCTTCTGCGCCACCCGTCAGGCCGGCATTCTCAAAGACATCCTGCCCGCCCTGGCAGAAGGCGGATTTCTGATCTACTCCACCTGCACTTACCATTCCGAGGAAAATGAAGCTCGCGTCGCTCAGCTCGTGGAAAGCGGCTTGGAGGAAGTGGAAATCCCCATGCCCGAAAGCTGGGGCGTGTCGCGCAAAACGCACGGCTACCAGTGTTATCCGCACAAGGTAAAGGGCGAGGGCTTTTACTTTGCCCTGCTACACAAACCTTCTTCAAGCTCTACCCGCGAAGAAAAATCCCCCAAACCCAAAAACTGGATACCCGTCACCCGCAGACAGCGCGAAAAAATCGAGCTTGCCCTGCCCGGACTGGCTGCATACGCACTGTTAGAAAACAAGCGCCACGGCCTGTTCGCCCTGCCCAAAGAGCTCGCGCCCCAAGCCTCCCTGATCCTCGAACGCCTCCCCCGCTGCCGCCCGTTGCTACAGCCCGGGCACTTTAAAAAGGAGCTGTTCTTCCCCTCGGGCATCAGCGCTTTGCAGCCCGCTTGCCGGCAAAATGAACACTCCCATGAACTCAGCCGCGAAGAGGCCGAAAAATTCATCCGGGGCCACCCCCTGCCCAATCACCAGGACAAACGCGGGCTCTTGCTGCTCAGCTACCGCGGCCTCGGCCTGGGCTGGGGAAAAGGCGTTGAAGGGAGAATCAACCTAAAAAAATAAGTGCAATAAACTGCGGATTGTGCGGGGGACAAAATACCAACCCAAAAATTTGCAGTTTTCTCAAAAAGAGCTATCTTTGCCCCCGCTTTTGCCACCCTAGCTCAGCTGGTAGAGCGACGCACTCGTAATGCGTAGGTCGGGGGTTCGAGTCCCCTGGGTGGCTCTCGGGGTGTAGCGCAGTCCGGTTAGCGCGCGTCGTTCGGGACGACGAGGTCGGAGGTTCGAATCCTCTCACCCCGACAGGAAGTGATGAAAAGCCAGGGTCTTTGGGCCTTGGCTTTGTCATATCTCAGCATTCCTTCCTTCAATGATTCATTAAGTTTTTGGCTACCTGTCTCCACCAGGGACCAAGCTATCAAGTTGAACCAGCTTAAACCCGCGAAAACCCGCGTCATCCGCGTCATCCGCGTTCTATTAAGGCATTGCTGTTTGCATCAATAGCCAATAAGAACCTGCCTATTACCATCTCAAAACTTAATGAACCATTATGAAAATGAAATTCGCTATACTGCTCCTTCTGGCATCGGCTGTGCTTCACGCTCAGGCGGATAGCCTCACGGGCTACATTTACAGCCGCGTAACCTTAGATGAAGTAGTCGTTACAGCTTCCAAAAGCGAGTTGGATTTATGGGATTTCATCACGCTGGTACAGGAAGACCGCTCCTTTTACCGCGCTTTTCACAACCTGCGCAGCCGCCCCTGGCTCAGCGAAACCCGAATGAGCTTTTACAATCGCAAAGGTCAGAAAAAGGCCGGGCGCTACCTCAAAACGAGCCAATGGAGCAACGGGCGATGCTATCACACACAAACGCTGGAAGAAGAAACAGAAGGCAGGTTCTATACCCGCAAAGGAGCTCATCGCTACTACACTTCCGAGCTGTACGATCATATCTTTTTTGCTCCGGATACCATCTGCCCCTCCCCCGAAGACTGGCAGCCCAGAGACACCCGCAAGCTCAGCGGCAGAGACAAGCAAATTGAAGAGCTCAAAAAACTTCTCTTCGCCACCGGACAGCCCGCAAACATCCCTCTCATAGGAGATAAGGCTGCCATCTTCACCAGGAAGATGATCGAGCGCTATGAATACGAGATCAGCAGCGATACCCTGGAGGGGCGCCCCTGCTATCTGTTCTCTGTACATGCCAAGCCGGATTTAGCTGCCTCGAAGACGGTCATCAAGCGCTTTGACATCTGGTTTGAATGCGGCAGTCTGCAAGTGCTGAGGCGAAAGTTCTTTTTGCAACAACGCTCGGCGCTTTACGACTTTGACGTCAAGTTCGACATTCGTCTGGAACAGGTGGGCACTCTTTACCTCCCCCGGAGCATTCTGTATCAGGGCTGGTGGAAGGTGCCCTTCCAAAAGTTAGAAAAGGCAAAGGCAGAAGTAGTTTTTTCGTACTTTTGAGGCCTTCCTCTTACAAAGCAATGAGCTATGAGCATGCTTCTCGCCGACGGCGGTTCCACCAAAACAGATTGGGCTTTGCTCAAAAACGGTGAGCTGCTGCGCTGGCAATCGGCCGGCATCAATCCCACACTGCTGGGCAGGGAAAAGCTCTTCGCCACTTTGGAAAGCGCTCTGCAAAAAATTTCGGAAGAAAGGATTGAAGAGGTCTTTTTCTACGGTGCCGGCTGCGAAAACCCCGATGCTCAAAAATGGTTGAAGGCCTTTTTTAAAAAGCAATTCGCCAGCCAACACATTGAAGTGGCCAACGACTTGCTGGCTGCAGCCAAAGCCTGTTGCGGCAACAGCCCGGGCATCGTCTGCATCCTCGGCACGGGCAGCTCTTCGGCTTTTTACGACGGCCAAAGCCTGCACGATGCCTTGCCCGGACTCGGCTACATCCTCGGAGATGAAGGCAGCGGCACCTACA
>WGBN01000239.1 GCA_015494245.1 Saprospiraceae bacterium
GGCCAATACTCCCAATGCCGCCATTTGAGTATTTTTGGCGGAAGCCTGTTGAAACTCGGAGCTGTTCGTTTCATAAATGCATCAATCGTATATCAGGTAAGGTTTCCGCATTTGCCGAAAGGCCTCTAAATCTTCTTCCCAGGAAGCCCGGATGTCTTCAACAGATGCGCCCGACAGCACTTGCTTGCGCAAAGCATCGGTGCCTGCCAACAAATCAAAAAAATGGTTTGGCAAAAAGAAAGCCCCGTGCTCTTCGTAATGCTTCCAAGCAAACAGAAGATACTCCAGCCGAATCGTATCCTCCTGCCGGAGCTCCTCAATGGGCAGTTCGCTCAAATCCATCCCCCGGCAAAGGACGCCCTCGTGCTTGGGGTGTCTTGCGCCCTCTTTGGGCTCCGGCTTAAAGGTAAAATTGCCTGCCGGAAAACCGGGCACACCGAAACACTCAAAAGGCTGTGAAGTCCCACGGCCGACACTAAACACAGTGCCCTCAAAAAGCGCCAGAGAAGGATACAGCAAAATGCTTCTCTCCGTAGGCAAGTTGGGCGAAGGACGGCGAGGCAAAACCCAAACGCTGTCGCGGGTATAATGAGCACAGGGAATGATCTTTAAATCGGGAACTGCATCTGTCTTCAGCCAGCCCTCCCCTATGATCATTTGGGCGTACTCTCCTATGGTCATGCCGTACACGAGGGGCACGGGATGCATCCCCACAAAAGAGCTGAAAGCCGTGTCTAAAACGGGGCCATCCAATTTGCGGATGTTGGGATTGGGGCGATCCAGGAGCAGCATGGGCGTGCCGGATTTGGCGCAAGCCTCGAGGCAATAATGCAAGGTGCTCAGGTAAGTATAAAAGCGCACGCCCACATCCTGCAGGTCAAACAGCAGCACATCCAGCGAATCCATCCACTCGCGGGGCGGCTCCTTCGTTTTGCCGTAGAGCGAAATGATGGGCAGGCCCGTGTGCTCGTCGCGCCCGTCTTCCACATAAGCGCCGGCATCTGCCGTTGCCCGGAAGCCATGCTCGGGAACGAAAATGCAGCGCAGATCAACTCCCAGCGATTGCAGCGTATCGGGCAACAAAACGTCATGCGCCCGCGAAGCCTGATTCACGACCAGCCCAACCCGCTTGCCTTCCAGCAAAGGCAGGTACTCGGAAAAACGCTCAGCTCCAAGCTGAATGCGGAAATCATCTGCCTTTCGCCTGCCTCCTTGGGGAGGGCAAATGCTTTCGCCGGCGCTCTGGCGATGCGCACAATTTAAAGCAAAAAGTGAGAAAATAGCGAAAAAATATACAACAATTTGTTTCATCTTCCTATCTTTGGGCGTAATTCGTGCAAATGTACGCCATCTTCGACATAGAGACCACAGGTTTACGCGCCGGACGCGATCGCATCACGGAAATCGCCATCGTCCTGTTCGACGGGAAGCAGATTACAGATCGCTACAGCAGTTTGTTGAATCCGGGCGTGCGCATCCCCGCCGGCATCAGCGAGATGACGGGCATCACCCAGGACATGCTGGAAGAGGCCCCACCCTTTTACGAAGAAGCCCGCCGCATTGTGGAACTGACCGAAGGAGCCATATTCGTCGCTCACAACGTGCGCTTCGACTATAGCTTCGTGACAGCAGAGTTCAAGCGGCTGGGGTACAGCTTTCGGCGCAAGACTCTGTGTACGCTCAAACTGATGCGCAAGCACTTCCCCGAACTGCCCTCCCACAGCCTCGGCAATCTGATACGCCACTTTGGCATTCCCGTCCAAAACAGACATCGCGCCTTAGACGATGCCCTCGCTGCCACCGAGCTCCTCAAACTCATTCTCCAAAAAGGGGACGGCCCAAAGGATATGCTCCTGCGACAACACAGCAAAAACAGCATGCTCCCAAGCCACTGGGACAGCGACTACCTCCACTCCCTGCCCGAAGCCTGCGGCGTGTATTACATGCAGGACGCAGAGGGGAAAACCGTCTATGTGGGCAAAAGCATCAACATCCGCAAGCGCATCATGCAGCATTTCAACGACAAAACCGTCAAAGCAGCGCGCATGCAGCAAATGGTACACAGCGTACACTGGGAGATCACCGGCAGCGAACTGCTGGCGCTTCTCTTAGAATCCCGCGAAATCAAACGCCTCTCCCCACCCCTCAACCGCGCCCAACGCCGAAAAGTCTATGCCAAAGCCATACATCTCTACCGCGATGCCCAAGGTTATATGTGCCTGCAAATCACCCGCCTGGAAATGAGCCAAATGGCCCAAAAGCAAAGCAACTCAACTGAAACAGGAACAAAAGACACCTCCATCCGACAGCATCCCGACGGCCTGCAAATCGTCGCCGAATTCGCCCGCAGCTCAGACGCCAAACGCTTCCTCCAACGCGCCATAGATAAATACGGCCTCTGCCCACGCCTCTGCCAGGTCGAAAAGGGCATCGGCCCCTGCTTTCACTACCAGCTCAAAAAATGCAGAGGCGCCTGCTGCGGCAAAGAATCACCCGAAAGCTACAACGCCCGCGTCCAACAAGCCCTCGGCTACCTCGCCAACGAAGCCGAAGAAACCTTCACCCTCATCGAACCCGGCCGCACCGAAGACGAACGCTGCCTGCTGCTCGTCCGCAAAGGCTATCCCGCAGGCTATGCCTACCTCAATCCCGAAGAAATAGACGAAGCCCTCAAACAACCGGAAGATTACATCAAACCCCTGCCCCTGCATCCGGAGAACAGGAGGATTCTTTATCGCTATCTTGAGAGGAGTTGAGCGTTGAGCGTTGAGTGTTTAGCGTTGAGTGTTGAGTGTTGAGTGTTGAGTGTTGAG
>WGBN01000240.1 GCA_015494245.1 Saprospiraceae bacterium
CAGCCTTGCGTCTGCGTCATCAAGAGCATTTGCCGAAAGGCTGTTGAAACTTTCACCCCCCTGTTTTTGACGCCGCAGCAGAGCTTTCAAACGGCTCAACAAGACTTTTAGTCGGATGGGCTTGGCGATGTAATCGTCTCCGCCTATGTCCAGAGCCTTGATCTGGGTGCGCTCCTCGTCGCGGGCGGTGAGAAAGACGACCAGAACATCGTCAAAATTCCGGTGGGAGCGGAGCACGCGGCACATCTCCACCCCGTCCATTCCGGGCATCATGATGTCGAGCAGGATGAGGTCGGGTTTGCGCACTTCCAGGGCGTCGAGCCCTTCTTCGCCGTTGGAGGCCAGACCCACTTCGAAGCCCTCGCGACGCAGGCTGTAGCCGAGGAACTCGCGGATGTCTTTTTCGTCATCAACAATGAGGATGTAGGGCTTGGGTTTCATACCTGTTTGTCCATTGTAGCCTTGCTATGATCTGTCAGACAGCAAACGCTCTAAGTGCTGAATTTGGCTACAGAGTTTGTCAATTTTTTGTTCCAGTTCGCGGTTGTTATCTGCAGTCATTTCATCTACAAAGATAGCCGTCACGAAGGACATGCCAAACATGCCGCAAGAGAGCACGATAAATGCGAAGTACAAACGCATAAAAAAGGCCCATATCGGGTCGTTCCAGCGTTCTGCAATCAGGCCGGGAATTTCATTCCAGCCTTCGATGGTAAACAATTGAAAAATAGAAAAGGCGGAGATCAGCGGATTGCCAAAGTACTCCGGAGCTACATTCCGGAAAAGTGCACAGGTGAAGAGCGAGAGTAAAAAGGTGATCAGAGCGAAAACGGCAATCACAAAGACCGACGACTTGAGAGCCCGCATCAGACCCTCCAACAACTGCGGCAAGCGAGGCACAAATCTGAAAAAACGCAAAAGGCGCACCATGCGAAACAGGCGCAGAGCCAGCAAAGCAGAGGTGTCGGGAATATCCAGAAAACCCATCATCAGCGAGGGCAGGCTGAGTACAAGCACAATGAAATCAAAGCGATTCCACCAGGCGGCCCAATAGCCCTTCCAGGACCAGGCGCGTATTTTCACGATGGCCTCGGCCACAAAAAAGAGTACGAAAAAGTGGTCCAGCCCGATTAAAAGAGGCTGATGCTCATAGCTCGGGAAGTTCAGAAAAAAGATGACCAGGGCATTGGCGAAAATGGCCAGAAGGATGGCCCGTTCAGAGAAAAAAATGCGCTTCATAAAAAAGTATTTTCAGATGCGGCCTCAGACCTCAAGCTCATACCCCTCGAGGCGGTTGTGATAGTAATACAGCAACTTAAAATCTTCGCTGACCAGAGCGCCTTTCTTATTGAAATACAGGGGCTTAACTCCGTGGTGAGCGCCCAACTTATCTACGCCGTCGCGCAGCAATTCTTTCAAATCGCCCCGCACTCTGAAGGTCAGCTTCACCTCTCCTTTTTGCTCCTTTTCCAACAATTGTTTTTGCACCCGCCCCAGTGCTTGCAGGGTTTTTTCTTCATCGAATTCGTAATCATCCGTAGGCAGGCGAATCAGGGCGAAGAGGTCGAGGTCGGACTTGTCCTTTTTCAAGAGCTCAAAGGTTACAAAGGCCACCACATGGGTGGATAAGACGATGTTGTCTTTGAGGTAGCGCTCGGCAATGCGTTTGGCCAGATGGCGGGTATATTCGGCTTCGCGCTGTAAGTTTACATCCAAGACACCTGCTTCGGAGCGGAAGTAAGAGGCCACATCCACTTCATGCCCTTCGGCATCATAGCTCTTGCCCTCTGCATCCACGTAATTGCCAAACACATCCATAGGCTTGCCAAAGGAGACCGTTACTTTGGAGCTGCGCGAAAACACATTCCAGGCGAAGTGCAAGATGCGGCGGATGCTCTTGAAGTCATCCCGTGAACGCAGGTAGCGGCCACGCCCGATGCGGCGCAGGTGTTGCTCTATGAGGAAATTGGCCTCCAGCACATTGTGGTAGCAGAGCACGACGGGTACGATAAATATTTTGCGCTGTTCGCCGGCCTGACAGAGTTCTCTTTGCGCTTCCACCGTGGTACCGAGCAAGCCCAGTTTGAGGCGCTGCTCGATGGCTCCGGAGCGCGAGCGCGTCCCTCCGGGGAAGAAGAGCGAGTTGACGCCCTTTTCGATGGTCAGGGTAGAGACCATTTTGAGGGTTTCCAGATAAATGGCGTTTTTCTTGCGGCGATCCACGCGGTAGGCGCCCAGGCGGTTCATGAAAAAGGCTATAATGCGGTTGTTGAAGAGGTTGAGGCCTGCTCCATAGGAAAAAGCCGGTACGCCTACGACAAAATCGAGGACGTATCCCAGCAAGATAGAGTCTAAATTGCTGGAGTGCGTTGGCACCAGCACGACCGTTCCTTTGGTAAAGAGGGAGCGCAACTGCTTGATGTCTCCACGCACCGGCAGGCGTTCGTACAGCCTGAAGCGGCGGCTGTACAAGCGCCTCCAGTTGCGGCTGGCAGCGGTATTCAGCAGGCGGCGGAAGAAAAAGGTGAGGAAACGCCGTGCAAAGCGAAAAGCCCAGGGCTTAAAATCGCCTACGATCTCTTCGGCATAGCGCGCGACGATTTCGCGCACCATTTTTTTGTAAAAAAGTTGCAGCTCCTCCGGACTGCCCGCTATGGGGCGGGCTGCCAGTTGGCGTTTTTTCTGTCGCCAGTACATGCCTTCGTTGACGGGGTCCACCCGCCAGCGACTTTCCTTGATGCGTATGGCTTCCATTTGCACCGTGCGCAGCAGAGTGCGCTCGATCTGCTCGCCGTACTGATCGAAGATGCGCGCCACGGATTTTTCGATGACTTCCTTTACAAAAGCGCTGCGCTGCCTGTGCAATTTACTGATCGGCCAATCCTCGATCTCGGCGATGAGGTGGGGGTAGATGGTGATGCGCTTGTCGGGGTTTAAGCCCTCCACCAAAGCTATTGAGTTGTCTTTATCCTCCAATTTGTGTGTTTATTTTTTGCATAAAGTCCAAAAGTTCCTGTCGTCCCTGCCCTTCTTTCGAAGAAGAGACAAAGGTAGGGGGCAATTCGTTCCAATCCTCCAATAGATCCTTCTCAATCGCCCGCAGATTGGCCGGTAATTTTTGCCT
Source organism: Saprospiraceae bacterium (assembly GCA_015494245.1). Taxonomy (GTDB): domain Bacteria; phylum Bacteroidota; class Bacteroidia; order Chitinophagales; family Saprospiraceae; genus WGBN01. The sequence continues at coordinate 3,125 of WGBN01000240.1, forward strand.
GGATACGCGGTCGGCCTTGGTATAAACGAGGGCAAAAGGCACTTGCCATTCACCCAATTTGGCAATGAAAGCGCGATCGTTCTTTTGCAGAGGGAGGTTGGCATCCAACAGCACAAAGGCGCAGGCCAGCGTCTCGCGATAGCGCATGTAGTTGTGTATGAGCCGCTGCCACTTTTCGCGGCGCGTGCGCGAGACTTTGGCATAGCCATAGCCCGGCAAGTCCACCAGATACCAGGCTTTGTTGACGAGATAATAGTTGAGCTCCTGGGTCTTTCCGGGTTGCTTGGACACCCGCGCCATGCTCCTCCTTCCCAACAAGGTATTGACCAGCGAAGACTTCCCCACATTGGAGCGCCCGATAAAGGCAAACTCCGCCTTCCCATCGCGGGGACAATGCGTCAGGGCTGGGTACCCGCCCACAAATTCTACGGACTTTATGAGCAGCCCGTCTTTTTGGTCCTGATGCTTCATTGCTTTACTTCGCCTTTTCCTGCCAATAGGGCAAATGTAGGGAAATATCTACACTTGAAAATCGCTATCTTTGCCCCATGACAAAAACGCTTTACCTCATCCGCCACGCCAAATCCAGTTGGTCAGACCCCACGCTCAGTGATTTTGAGCGTCCCCTCAACAAGCGGGGTTTGCGCGATGCACCCTTCATGGCCCGTCTGCTCGCAGGCCGAATACCCCAAACCGTTGACGCCATCTTCAGCAGCCCCGCCACGCGGGCCATGGCTACGGCTGATCATTTTGCGGAAGCATTGAACTACCCCCTCCATGAAATCCGGAAAGTGCCCGCCATGTACGAAGCGGCTCCCTGGGATGTGATCGAAATCATTCGCGACATAGAGGACGAATTGCATACCGTGCTGCTCTTTGGGCACAACCCCTCCATCACCTCCGTCGCCAACAAGTACACAGAACAGCACATCTCCAACGTGCCCACCTGCGGCATTTGCCAATTGGAAGCCGACATCACCAGCTGGAAAGACTGGAACGAGCACACGGCCAGGCTGACGGGCTTTTACTATCCCAAGCAGTATTTCAACTCATGAAAAGCCTCTCTACAAATCTTTTCGGCCTCCTCTTATTGCTGCTGCCTGCCTGCCAAAGCAAAAAAAAGCAGGAAACGCCCCTGCCCATGCCGGAAGAAAAGTTGGTCCGGATACTCACCGACGTACACCTGGCCGAGGTCGCCGGCCAAAACCTGCTCGGCCCGGCCCGCGACAGCCTCGAAGCCGAATACTACCGCCAGATCTTCCGCATCCATCAGGCCGACTCCGCCGCCTTCTTCCAATCGCTCGACATCCTGCTCAAAGAACCCGAACACGCCAAGAAAATTTACGAGAAGGTCCTGGAAAACCTCGCCAAAATAGAAACGGCGCAAAAAGCGAATGCTCCGAAGAAGCCGGCAAACAAAACCCAAATGAGAGAAAAGAAACCGAAATAAGCCCCCCGACTACTCTCAACTTTCTGCGTACTTTTGCAGTTTACTACTCAAACAACCATGTGACCCTATGGCAAAAGTACACTTTACCTTTGAAGATAAAAGCATATCTCCCGTAACGGTAGAAGCCGAAGCCGGAAAGAGCATCCTTGAAATCGCCCTCGAAAACGACATACACCTCAACCACAACTGTGGCGGCGTATGTGCCTGCAGCACCTGCCACATCTATGTGCTCAAAGGCGAAGATGCCCTGCCCGAAATTTCGGAAAAGGAAGAGGATTTCATAGACCGCGCCATTGACCCGCGCTTAGAATCGCGGCTCGCCTGCCAGAGCATCATCGAAGACGATGATGCCGAACTGCACGTAGAAATCCCCGACCAATCTAAAATCATTGGACACGAACACTAAACCCACAGCAATATGCCTTTTGAAGACATTGACAACTTTCCCATTTACTGGAGCGACCACGAAGACATCGCCATGAAGCTGTACGAGCGCTTTGGAGACGAATTTGGCGAAGCGCAGATTTATCGCATTCGCTTCACCGATTTGTTGGAATGGGTTCTGGAAATTCCTAACTTTGCGGGCAAACGGGAAGAAAGCAACGAGGCCCACCTGGAGCAAATCCAGGCCAAATGGGTTTACGAATGGCGAGAAAACAACCGCTGACAAACGGCTCAGCCAAGACGGCAAACGACCAAGACTCCAAAAAGCCATGCCTGCAGACAAAAAAAAGATATACGCCAATCCGCTGGAGAGATTCCGCGATATAGACACCGTCATCATGGACGTGGATGGCGTATTGACCAACAACCAGATGCTCATCACCGAGGCCGGAGAGATGCTTCGCAGCATGAGCGCCCGTGACGGCTACGTCATCAAGCGTGCCCTTAGTGCCGGCATTCGCATAGCGGTCATCACAGGCGGGTATTCTGTAGGAGTCAGCAAAAGGCTGGAGGGCTTGGGCATTCAAGACGTGTTCATAAGAGCCAGAGACAAAGTAGCGCCCTTCGAGAAGTTCGTCGCCAAATACGACCTCAATCCCGATCGCATTCTCTATATTGGCGATGACATGCCCGATTATTTTGTCATGCAAAAAACCGGCATGGCCGCCTGCCCCATAGATGCCATTCCCGAAATCAGGGAGCTCTGCCACTACATCTCCCCCATCAAGGGAGGCGAGGGCTGCGTGCGGGACATCCTTGAAAAGCTCCTGCGCGTGCAAAACAAGTGGATGCCGGAACAGTACAAATAAAAAACGAGTCCCATGCTTCTTCGGTACCTGCAATTGCTGCGTTGGCCCAACTTGCTACTGGTAGCTCTGACGCAGTTTTTGGTACACGAATTTATCTTTTCCGATGCTTTTCAAGCGGCTGCATCGGCAGGGCAAACGGGCATGACGACCCGTTTGTCAGTCTGGCAGTTATTTGCTCTGATCTTTTCCACCCTTTGCGTAACCGCCGTGGGCTATCTCATCAACGACTTGCACGACTTGGAGATAGACCGCATCAATCGCCCTGAGAAGATGGTGGTGGGCAAGCACATCAGCATCCGGAGCGTCAAGCGCATGGCGTGGCTGTTGGGCCTGGCGGGTTTTCTATTGGCCCTTTGGCTGGCGCTTACGGTGGCTCCGCTGTACTACATTTTGCTGTATCCGCTGGGTTTGGCGGCACTCTGGCTTTACTCTGTACGCCTGAAGCAACTGGGCTGGCCCGGCAACCTGCTGGTATCCGTCTTTTGTGCCGGCGTAACGGCTCTGGTCTGGCTGGCCGAGCAAAACGCCTGGTGGGAATTCAGCCTGCGCCAAAGCCAAAGCGCCCACGCCCTGCAAAAGCTGTTGTTGCTCTACCTGCTCTTTGCCTTTCTCTCCAACCTCTACCGCGAGTGGCTCAAGGACCTGCAAGACCTGCCCGGCGACAAGGCGCATGGCCGGCTCACCCTGCCCGTGAGGTTGGGCCCACACAAAGCTCGCCTTTGGAGCTTCGGTGCCGGCTTGATTTTTCTGCTGACGGTATTTCTCTTTGCCCTGCAACTCCATGCGCAGGGAAAGACAACAGCATTCTTTTTTCTGTTGCTCTTCATCGCCACGCCCCTGCTCTACAGCCTTGCTACCCTCTTCAAAGCCCAATCGCAGCAACACTATAAACGCCATGCCAACATCGCCAAATTCATCATGTTTACCGGCGTATTGATGATCGTATTTTTGTGAGCCTATGAACCTCTTTGACCTGCCCATCATCCTGGCATCGGCCTCGCCCCGCAGAAAGCAGCTGTTGGAGCAGGCGGGTTTTCGCCCGCAGGTGTGCCCTACCCACATAGACGAGTCCTATCCCCCCGATTTGCCGGTAGAAGAAGTCGCGGCCTTTTTGGCCGAAAAAAAAGCCCGGGCCTTGTGGGCACTCAAAGAAGCAGAGCCTGAGAGCCGCCTGGAAGGCGTCATCCTCGCCGCAGACAGCATCGTGCTGCTCGACGGCCGGATTTACGAAAAACCCAAAGACGAACAAGACGCGGAACGCATTTTGCGAAAGCTGTCAGACAACACCCATAAAGTCATCACCGGCGTATGCCTGCTAAGCTCAAAACGCAAGAAGGTCTTCTCCCAAAGTACGCGCGTTACCTTTGCACCCCTCAGCGATGAAGAAATACACTGGTACATCCGACACGCACGGCCTTTCGACAAAGCCGGCAGCTACGGCATCCAGGACTGGATCGGCCTGTGCAAGGTCAAAAGCATCGAAGGCAGCTACTCCAACGTCATGGGATTGCCCATGGCAGCCACCTATGAAGCCCTGAAGCAATTTGTATGACAATAAAATAGCTTATATTTGCATTTTACAAAGAGAACTCCCAAGCTATAAAAACCTCAA
>WGBN01000241.1 GCA_015494245.1 Saprospiraceae bacterium
ATTTACTCCCATGCATCACCCGCTCAAAAGACATACATTCCCCCTTTTTTACAAGCAAAGACTATCAAAAATTAGCAAACGACAACGCCAACGTGTTTTTATTTGATGGCACCCACTCTCCCGACAAACACGTAAAAAAATACATCAGGCACGGAGAAGAACAAAACATTCATAAAAGATATTTGACCTCCAAAAGGAAGCCGTGGTATGCCATTGAAAACAGGCCTCCGGCCCCAATCCTCGCAGGAGTTTTTAATCGAAACGGGTTGAAGTTTGTTCGCAATGAAGCTATGGTTAGGAACCTGACAACCTTTCACTGCATATATCCCTGCAACGATCTGTTTAACAAACTCAACATCAATCTGCTCTTTGCATACCTGCTTACGGATGTCGCTAAAGAAATTTTTGATGACAACAGAAGAGAATACGGAAACGGACTAAAAAAATTCGAGCCTAACGATCTGAATAATGCCCAAATGCTCGACCTTGCTCAACTATCTGCCGGAGACTCCGGCAAAATACTAAACTGGTTTCAAAAGTATCGAACAAGCGTACTTGAGGAAAAAGAGGACATCAAATTCATCGAAAACATAGACCAACTGCTCCGAAAAAAATATCTCCAGTAAAGCCCCCCACATTTTCCTATCTTTGCCCCTCAAAAGCCAAAGACACCCGATGACAGACAAGTTAGAACAACAGATAGAAGCCCTCATCTTCGCTTCCGAAGCGCCCGTAACGGTGAAGGAAATGCAGGCAGCTTTGAAAGAAGCTTTTGAAGCAGACTTCAAAGCCGAAGAAATCGAAGAAGCCATAGAGCGCTTGCGCCAAAAATATGCCGACGAGGCCTTTGCCTTTGAGGTCGTACCCATTGCCGGAGGTTATCAGTTTATGAGCAAGGGAGCTTATCACCCCATCATTGGGGTATGGCTGAAGCAGCGCATGAAAAAGCGCCTCTCGCGGGCCGCGCTGGAAACCCTGGCCATCATCGCCTACAAGCAACCCGTAGCCAAGAGCGAAATGGAGAAAATACGCGGCGTCAGCTGCGACTACTCCGTGCAAAAACTATTAGAAAAAGAGCTTGTTACGATAGTAGGCCGGGGCGAAGGGCCGGGCAAGCCCCTGCTCTATGGCACCAGCGAAAAATTCATGGACTACTTCGGCATCAAAGACATCGGAGACCTGCCCAAGCCCAAAGACTTCAAAACACCCGACAGCGAAATCGGAGAGCAGGCCCCCATCGAAGAAGAAGTCGCCAACGGCGCCCCCGCAGCAGGTGAATCTCCGGCCGAAACACCGCAGGAAACGGCCCAAGCCGAAGAACAGCAAACCCCTACAGAAACAACCGAACCGCAGCAACAGCCCCAAACGCCGGAACCGGAATCCCAACTCGCAGAAGAACTCCCTGCCACACCGCAAGAGCAGGCACAGCAGACAGAAGAAGAGTGAAAAGCATATAAACAAGTACCCAAACACCACAAGCGTATGGACAAGCCTCTCGTCAATCGCGTCGCAAAAAGCGGCTTGATCACCATCAAGCCGGAAGATTATTTCCCGAAAGGGGAAATCAAGAACTTCGACCTCAAAGACTACCTCTTTCAAGGGCTCATCCTGCGCGAAAAGGAATTCAGAACAGCCCTTAAAGAACACGACTGGAGCGCCTACAAAGACCAACACGTACTCGTTTTTTGCTCCACCGATGCCATCATCCCCATGTGGGCCTATATGCTCGTGAGTTCTTACCTCAGAGGCGTAGCCCGCTCCGTCTTCCAGGGCACGCCCGACGAATTCATCAAGCACGAAATGCTGAGGGCCATCGAAAACATCCAGGAAGAAGACTACCGCGACCGGCGCATCGTCCTCAAGGGGTGCGGAGAAAAACCCGTGCCACCCGCCGTTTATGCCGCTTTGGTATGGAAATTGCAGCCCGTAGCAAAAAGCATCATGTTTGGCGAACCCTGCTCCACCGTACCGGTCTTCAAAAAGAAAACCTGATGAATGCCAAAACCATCACGGCCCAATTCCTCCTGGCCCTGGGTCTGCTCGGGCTCTTCGCACTCGTCCTCTCTCAACAACTCGGAGACAAAACCTCAAAGCAAGCCGCACGGCCCGATACGCCGCCGCCCGTCGTCTCCGTAAAACCGGCTGCTCATTACGATTTTGCAGGGGAGACTGTGCCTTTCGGCACATCCTTTGACCTGCGCGAACGCCTGGACCGCGAGCTCCAAATCGTCGCCTATCACCACTCCAACACCCTCGACATCATCAAACTCTCCGGCCGCTACTTTCCGCTTTTCGAAGACATCCTGCGCGAATACGACCTGCCCGAAGACCTCAAGTACATAGCCGTAGCCGAAAGCGGCCTGAGGCACCTCAGCTCTCCCGCCGGCGCACGCGGCATCTGGCAATTCCTCAAAAGCAGCGCCGAAGAGTATGGCCTGGAAATCAGCAAAGATGTGGATGAGCGCCTGCACGTGGAAAAAGCCACCCGCGCAGCCTGCCAAAAACTCAAGGACCTCTACGAACGCTTCGACTCCTGGATACTCGCTGCAGCCGCCTACAACATGGGCGCTTCGGCCCTGGCCGATGCCATGGAAAAACAGGGCAGCCGCTCCTTCTTCGACCTCAACCTCAATGACGAAACTTCCCGCTACATCTTCCGCATCCTCGCCTACAAAGACCTGTTTGAACGCCCCGAAGCCTTTGGCTACCGCATCAGAAAAGATGAGCTGTACAAACCCCTGAACAATTACAAAGAAGTAAAAGTCAACAAAGACGTGCCCTCCTGGGCCGAATTTGTCCGCCAACACAGCAAGGGCCACAGGCAAAAACTCAGCTATCGCATGCTGAAAGTCTATAACCCCTGGCTCATCTCTTCCGGCCTGAAAGTCAAAAGCGGAAAGACCTATCGCATCAAAGTGCCGCGTTAATGCACCTCGTCAAAGGCCTCGAGAATTGTCATGACCGACAAAATGTCTTCGTAAAATTCCCTGATCAGGTCAAAGCTCAACACGCTGCGCCAAACAGAAGGCTCCAGCAAGTCTTTTTCGCGCTTAATGGCCAGCCAGGCCTGATCCTCCCGGCCGGAGTTTTTACCGGCCGACATCTCTTTGACCGATAGATACCACTCCCTGCCGGTCTTCAGATGGTAGTTCATCAACAGCTGCTGCAACTCTTCGGGCACCATCTTTCGCAAATAAACCTCGCTGGTCGCATAAACCCAGAAATGCTCCCGGAAAGTTTTGTCGTGGATCCACTTTGTCATGTCCTTGGCACCATTGGCAACAACCCGTTGGATGCTGCGCCAAAAAAATTCGTGCTGCTCACGCGGGATGATGAAAATAAATCTGCCGGTTTCTTTCCGCTTGCTTTCAGCAGGTTTTGAGGCCGTACCCTCTTTTTCACCTGCCGCCGGCTTTTCGGAAGACAGATGCGAAGAAACCTGAGGCAAATCCCCTGCATTCAGACGGGCAATTTCATGCTGCTTCCTTTCTTCCCTTGCCTTACTCCAATCAGGCATACCTCCCTCTTTTAAAGAGAGATGAAGACAGATGCCGTGAAAAAGCACATACATGCTGTTGGAAACCAGAGAAGGCTGAGAAACCCGCACCTCAGACACCTTAAAAGACACACTACCCACCTCACCCTCTATGCTGTCTTCGCTTTCGTAAATCGCTCCGGAGCGAATGACGAAAAGGCCGCTTCTTTCAAAAAGCTCTCTGTCAACCAGCCCCTCTACGGTGTATCTCAGGTTCTGATAATTCACGTAATCGTCCAAAAAATCGAGGATGAGTGAGACGATGCGCGGCTTAAACTTCGGGGCATAAGCCTGATAATTGGAAATGGCACCCCAGCCGATCAAAGCCGTCGGCAAAAAAAGCAGCATGCTCACCAGATAGTCACTGCCGGCCCAAATCATTAAGCCCGTCCCCACAGCCAGTAACAAGGCCAGAACAGTAAAGGTCAGCATCCGCCTGCGCGCACGATCCAGACGCACCAACTCCGGATAGATGGAGTGGTTGTAGAATTGCTTAAACGCCTGTTCCTTGCGTTGACGCAATTCCCGCAAAGTTTCTTCCGATTGCGATCGCTGCATAAGCCGGTTGGTCTTGCCCACTGCCTGCCGCAAGGCAGCTTACCGGCAAAAGTACGGAAATTGTCTCACTGCGGCATTTTCCTCCCGCAGAGTTCGGCTTCGCTCACCCACAGACGCCCCCGCCTCCTTTGGAAAATGGGGTTCCAAGTTGAACGGGCTAAAACCCGCGGGAACCCGCTGCACCCGCGTCATCCGCGTTCTATCACGACCTACATGCATGACCTACTTGCACGACCTACTTGCACGACCTACTTGCA
>WGBN01000242.1 GCA_015494245.1 Saprospiraceae bacterium
GGTTTAAGCTGATTCAACTTGATAGTTTGGTTTCTGATGGAGACAGATAGCCAAAAACTTAATGAACCATTGTTATATTAAAGAGTCGTTCTGATTTAAGCATTTTAAGCAGCAAAGACGGCTTAAAAACGTTCTATCCGTAAACCGGCATCTCAAACACAGCAACATGTACCTTTCAAAGCTCTCAAACCTCCTTTCGCTCCTGTTTTTGGCATACGCATTGGCCGCTATCCAGGGCTGCAACATAGATGAAGTACCCAACCCCAACAACATCGTGCAAATTCCAAGCACCTTTGAGGTGAAGTTTCACGAAGAAATCGGCCATCTCACGCGCAGCCTGATACTGGATTTGAGCACCCTGCGCTATTACGAATGCACAAACTATTCCATTCTGACCGAAAAGGAATACGTGGATGGCGTCTTGGAAATCAGCCTCAAGGATGTACTCCCGCCGGAAACTTGCATATCCGGCAATGCTCAGGCCCACGACACCATTTCCCTGGGTTATTTGATTGAGGGAGATCATCCCATTCGCTTCAGGGTTAAAAGCGTTATAGAAAACGATGGCGTGCTGCACGTCCAGGCCGATCGCTATACTTTGGAGATGGAAAGCGAAGACGGCCTGGAAATTAAACGCTACGAATTGATGCGCCTGCCTGAAAATCTGGTTTGGGGATACATCAGCTACGAAAGCCCGCTTACAGACGTTGCCAACAACTTTATAAACGAGCTCTCTTCCATTACGACGCCTGCCCAACTCTTAGATGGAGACTACGCCTGGTTTTCATGGAGCCAGGGCGAACTGGTTGAGGATGCATCTGTTACAGATCCCTCAGGCAGTGATTACCTCACCAAGGTATTTGTCAGAGAAAGCAAGCCGGAGGATGAAGAGGCGCTGCAAAATTTGATAGACAACTACCGCTCCCAGGGCTTAGAGCTGAGTTGCTACACGGGCTGGAAGGGTTTGTTGTAAAACACGATGAGCGCGCAGAAGGCAGCCCGCCCCCGCGCCTGATGCTCAATCCAAATCGCGACAAACGCGAAGCAGTTGCACCAGAGCAGGTGTGATGCGCTCGATGTTGGCTCGCTCAGCCATATAAATTTCCAAAGCTTCCTGAGAGCCGGTCAATTTGCCATCGCGATAAAACTCAACGGCAGCTTCTCCACCAATGGTGCGAATGCGCAGGCCGGGCAGGTCGCCGGGGTTCAAATCTGCAATCAGGCTGAAACCGCCATCTACATCTAATTTCAAGACATTCACCCGCACTTCCTCCTCGCCTTGGGCGTGGTTGTAAATGTGAAGAACGCAGTCTTCGCCCATTTCCACTTTCACATCTTTGAGCGATGGCAGCACTTTTTCCGATTTGGCGTATTCTTCACGCAGAGGTTTCAGGGCCTGTTGGATACGCCCCAGCTTGTCGTCTTCACTCACGGCCTGCTCGCGAAGACTTTGCATCAGGTCCTTGCCTGTCAGTTCTTCTGCATTTTCGTCTTGCTTTTGGCCGGAAGCATTCCCGGACTTATCGCTTTGGCAGGCGGAAAAACTCCACACCAGAAAAAACATAGCAGCAAAAAACAGATGTTGAAGCTTCATAAGCGTAGCATTTTTTGCTGTTGCCTGTGCTAAGCAGCAGGCAACAGCAAAAGCATGGAATCTTCTTATCGCGCAGCTTTCGCAAAAGAGCTCTTGCGACGCGTATCAATGACTTTCTCATCTAATTTGCCGACAAAATCGGCCATGATGGGCGTAGCCACAAAGATGGAAGAGTATGTACCCACAACGATACCCACCAGAAGAGCAAAAGCAAAGCCCTTGATGGAGCCGCCACCGAAAACGAAGAGCACGAAGACCACAAAGAGCGTGGTTAAAGAGGTGATCACAGTCCGGCTGAGGGTGCTGTTGATGGCGTTGTTGTACATCTCGCGACGCGTACCGCCTATATAACTGTGGATGTACTCCCGCACGCGGTCAAACACCACCACCGTGTCGTTGATGGAGTAACCGATCACCGTCAGAATAGCCGCGATAAAGGCCTGATCAATCTCCATGGAGAAGGGGAATATCCCGTGAAACATGGAGAACATGCCCAGCGTAATGATGGAGTCGTGGAACAGCGCCATCACAGCACCGAGGCTGTACTGCCACTTGTTGAAGCGAATGAAGATGTACAGGAAGATGAGCAGCAAAGCACCTAAGCCGGCCTTGTACGAACTGCGCGTAATATCATCGGCGATAACCGCCCCTACTTTGCTGGAGCTAATCAGGTGGGAAGTGCCCTCTGCCTCTGTATCCGTAAACTGCTCGTAAGTAATGTTTTCACCCGTAACGGCATTGATGCCTTCCAGCAATTTTGTCGTAACCTGCTCATCCACCTTCGGGCCGTCCTCATCTACGAGATAGCTCGTTACAATATTATAGGTGTTTTGCGTATTGACAGCTTTCACAACCGGCTCGTCCTGAAAGACCGTAGTCAGCTCCTTGCGAAGCTCATCGGCGGTAACGTCTTTGGCGAAAGCCACGGTGTAAGAGTGCCCGCCTTTAAAGTCAATGCCGAGATCAAAGCCGCGCGTAAAGAATGAAATGAAACTGAGCAGCACCAGCGTACCGGAGATGACATAAGCGATTTTGCGCTTACCGAGCCAATCTACATTCACCTTGGTCAAGGTGCCCTTAGTGAGTTTCGTCCAGAAGGAAATGTTCCGGCCCTTCTTCTCCATCCACCAATCCATCAGCAGGCGGATGACCAGTACGGCCGTAAAGAGGGAGTACAATACGCCCACGATCAAAACCACGGCAAAACCCTTGATGGGACCAAGGCCGTAATAGGCCAAAATGGCCGCCGTCAGCAGGGTGGTTACATTGGCATCTATGATGGCTGAATAAGAATACTTGAAGCCATCCCTCACAGCTGCTCGCAGGGCTTTACCTGCCCGCAACTCTTCGCGCACGCGCTCAAAGATGATCACGTTGGCATCCACGGCCATACCGATGGTCAGGATGATACCGGCGATGCCGGGCAGCGTCAGCACCGTGCCCATAGAGGCCAAAGTGCCGAAGATGAAGAAGACGTTAAGGAAAAGCGCTATGATGGAGAAAACACCGGCAGAGTTGTAATAGAAAACCATAAAGGCCAACACCAGCAAAAAGCCGATCAGCAAGGCGCGGATAGAGCGGTTAATGTTGTCCTGTCCCAAAGAAGGTCCTACCACGCTCTCCTGGATGATGACCGGACGAGCCGGCAGTTTTCCAATTTCGAGCATGTTGGCCAGGTCGCGGGCTTCCTGCGTACTGAAGTTGCCCGTGATGGAAGTACGTCCGCCCAAAATAGCGCTTTGAACGGCCGGTGCGGAAATCACGCGATCGTCCAAAGTAATGGCGATCTGGCGGTTGTTGTCGCTAAAAGCGCGGGTCGTCATCTGGCCCCATGTTTGGGCTCCCTCCTGGTTCATGGTGAGCGAAACGCTCATTTTGCCCGTTTGGGGGTCCGGCTGAGGCCGGGCATCGACAATCACATCGCCTTCGAGGGGAGCCGTTCCTGAGGGCGGCACTTTCAAGGCATACAATTGATACAAATTGGTCTCTTCGCCCGTATCGTAATTCCGCATGGGGTCTTTCGACCAGGCGAATTTGATGTCGGGTTTAAAGAGCGAGCGCACTTCGGGGCGATTGAGGTATTCCATCACCAGGTCGCGCTTGTTTTTTTCGGCTACCCCCATAGTCGCGGGCGAGAACTGTCCCTGATTCGGCTGGAGCACATCAAACAAGGGGCCGTTTTGCTGTGCCAGGGGGTTGTTTTGAGAAAGGTCTATGGTATCTATGGTATATTGCGAGCTGTCTATGTTGCCCAGAGAATCCACCACATAAGTGGTATCTATGCGAAACTTCGGCTCGTTCTCCGTGCTGTCCTTCGTCGTCGCAACGCCCAGTTGGCGCAATTTTTCATTGGCAGCCACAAAGGCCTGTTGTATGCCCGGGTCGGTAAAGTTATAGACTTCCCAGAACTCCAGTTTAGCCGTTCCCTGCAAAAACTCACGGGCACGCTGCGGGTTTTCCACACCCGGCAGCTCGACGATAATGATGTCGCGGCTCTTGTCGAGAGAGATGTTTGGCTGGATGACACCGAGGCGGTCAATGCGCTCTTTGAGCAGCTTGTAAGTGCGATCTACCGTGCCGTCGGCCTCTTTACGCAAGACGGCAGCCACCTCCTCATCTGTCATTTGGGGGTTTAGCTCTTCCTGCAGGGTTTCGTTCAGGCGAAACAGGGAGTAGAGGCTGCGGCCGTTGGAGACTTCCTTCCAGGCCTTCAAAAAGAGGGTGATGAAATCTTCCTGGCTGTTTTTGGCAGCTTCTTTGGCTTTTTCCAGGGCCTCATTCAGCACCGGGTCGTCCTTGTAATCCTCTGCCAGTGTTTTGATGAAGTCGCTCAAATCTACTTGCAGCACGACGCTCATACCGCCCTTGAGGTCCAGGCCCAACGCCAGTTGTGCCGACTTGAGGTCCTGGTATGTAAAAGACTTGAGCAGAGGCAACTTATAGACCACCTCCGTGGACATGGAGTCCAGGTACTTTATACGGGCAGCTTTTTCTACGAGGTGCTTTTCCTCCTGAGGTACATTGGCAGCCATCTGTTTGGCATACTCATCGGCAGCTTGTTCCACTCGGTGGGCAGGTATGTACAAAGACAATTGCCATAGTGTTACAATGCTCAACACCACGAGAAAAAACTTCACTAATCCTTTCCCTTGCATATCGTTGTAATTTTACTTATTTTATACATCTCCGTGCCGACAGCGGCCCGGAAAAATCAAAGTTTTTACGCCCGTGAAATCAGATAGTTTGGGCGGCTGGCGCCGCCCAAACTATCGCCCCAAGGGCATAGCTTTCCGAAAAACTGCGCAAATATAGGAAGAAAACCTAAGTAGCACATACTCTCAGGCTTTTTTATCCAATTCTTCGTAAATGGAGTTTTGGCTCTTAAAAGAGGGCACCAGGGCCTTCAGGGCCGAAACAATCCACTGCTTGTTTTGGGTTTCGTACAAAGCCAGCAGGTTTTCTATGCCTTTCCGCACCTTTTCAAAAGGATATTCGCGCACGCGGGCGACGAGAATTTTCTCGTGATGCGTCGGCAAAGTACTCTCTTCAGAGGCCAACAATTCTTCATACAGCTTCTCGCCCGGCCGCAGGCCGGTAAAGCGAATTTCGATGTCCTGCCCGGGGATCAGCCCGGCCAGCAGAATCATCTTGCGCGCCAGGTCAACGATTTTCACGGAGCGCCCCATGTCGAAGACGTAGATCTCTCCGCCCTTGCCCATCACCGAGGCCTCCAGCACGAGGCGACAGGCCTCGGGAATGGTCATGAAGTAGCGCGTGATCTCCGGATGCGTTACCGTTACCGGCCCGCCGGCTTCGATCTGCTTTTTGAAAAGGGGAATGACTGAGCCGTTGGAGCCCAACACATTGCCAAAGCGAGTCGTAACAAAGCGGGGATGCTCCACGCCCCTTTTGCGCAAATCGCGGTCGAGCGACTGCACGTAGATTTCTGCCAGCCGCTTGGTCGCTCCCATGATGTTGGTGGGGTTGACGGCCTTGTCCGTGCTCACCAGGACAAATTTTTCCACGCCATACTCCACCGAGAGATCAGCCATCAACTGCGTACCTCCCACATTGGCCAGGATGGCCTCCTGCGGATGCCGCTCCATCATGGGCACGTGTTTGTAAGCTGCAGCGTGATAGACGATTTGGGGGCGGTTTTCTGAAAAAATTTTGCGCAGGCAGCTTTCATTGCGCACATCTCCTATGAGCACTTCAAAGCGATCGAATTTCAAGCGGTTGCGCAACTCCAACTCCAACTCGTGCAAAGGCGTCTCGGCCTGATCAATCAGCACCAGGCGTTCAGGCTCGAAAGCTACGAGCTGACGCACCAGCTCGCTGCCTATAGAGCCCGCCGCACCGCTTATCAAAATGACTTTGCCGGCCAGGGCCCGGTGCAGGTGGTCCGGCTGCAGCTCGATCGGCGCCCGCTCAAGCAAATCCTCTATGCGCATTTCCCGCATTTGGCGAAAGCTGAGCTTACCGTCCACCCAGTGTTCGGCAGGCGGTACGTTTAAAACCTTCACGCCATGGCGCAAACACAAATCCAAAACCTTCTGCCGGCGGGCCGGAGGCACATCGGGATGCGAAAAAATCAACACATCTATGCTCGTAGTCTTCAAAAGGCGGGGCAAGAGCTCCGAAGGGAAAATGTCCACCCCCTGCATGCTCTTCTTCTCCAAACCCGGATCGTCATCTATAAAGGCCGCTACCTTGTAGCGCGTACCCTCTACCTGGGCCAGCAGGTTCTTCACCCGCAAACCCGCCGGGCCGGCGCCAAAAACCAATGCCTTTTTCTCCTCCTGGTTCTTATGCACATAGCGGAAGTACAGCATCTTCACAAAAGCCCGGTAACTCACCAACAAAGAACCCGTCAGGAAAAATTCGATGATCAAAAGGGAGTACGGAAAGAGAAAATGCCCGTCCAGGTAGTACATCAAAGGGTTCAAAGCCAAACCCATGATCAGCGTGCCCCACAACAAGGCCACAAAAATGCGCACCGCATCCTCAAAACTGGTGTGAAAAATGATGCCATAATAGGTGCGCACCTCCAAAAAGCCCCACAAACGCAGCACCAACAAGAAAAAAATGCCCTCCGGAAAGTAAAAATAATCAATGGCCGCTATGGAAAAATTGAATCGCAACAAATGCGCCAATACGATAGATGCTGCCGACAAAAACAAGTCGAACAGCAGCACTCCCCAGCGTGGTATGTGTAACTTCATAGCGTTCGTATCGTCTCCATAGCAGCACCCATTGACCGCTAAGCGACACAAAGATACAGAACTATGCCGCGCTTTGGGGATTTTTTCTTATCTTTGGCCCTCTATAAGTCAATTTTTTGGCCAAAAACTCGTTTAAACACACAACCCATATAGCTCTTCTCGCCATGAACATGAAGAAAACTCTCCGTAAATACTACGCCAAATACGGCAATAAAGCATTGATCATCTTCGCCATCTACTTCGTGACGAAGTGGACGCTCACCATCATCTATGGCGCCAAACTCCTCGCCATTGTGAAAGACCTCTTTCACTAAAAACCTCTTTCACTAAAAGAAAAACGGGAGGCTAAGCCTCCCGTTTTTTTATGCACCTCTAAAC
>WGBN01000243.1 GCA_015494245.1 Saprospiraceae bacterium
GTTCTACCATTTCCAGATCCTTAAATATACGCATCAACTCCTTGTTTCGGGGGATGGAATAGCCCTCGAAAAACTCTTCTCTGCTTAAACCTTCAGGAAGAGAACCAGCCGATGTGATTTCGATGCGATCTGCAAAAATCTCAAACTTAGGTGGAATCTCACGGGTGTAATCATTATGCACAAAGGCATTGATGATAGCTTCCCGCAGGGCAATGGCGTTCCATAACCGTTGCTCTTTTCGTTCTTTGAATGTAATGGTGGCAACCGTGCGGTTTTCCAGATTAATCTTGTCTAATACGTTTTTGGTTGCTTTGATTAGTGAGCAATAGCCATATTCATTATTTTCAATCAAATCTACCCGATTTATCCCGCTGTATTTGGCTACTTTGATGGATACATTATTTTCATCTGCGAGTAGGTAGCCGGCATAATTGAGCAAACCATCTTCGGTGAGTAATTCCAGATTCTTTTTAAACTGCCTGTTAAGTGGTTTTTTTTTCTCTTCATAGTAAATACGCAATTGCTCAAAACTCAGGTCCTGTCGGTGTGCTTTGATTTTGCCAATAGAGTTTCTGGTGCGTGAAGCAAAAAGTTTGTCAATCAACATCTGTGGCATAGGTTCAGCTGCTGTACCTACGCGGAGAAAGCAACCTTTTTCAGTCATGCCGTACTTCTTTTTAAAATAGGGCTTTTCGCTGCCACTGGCCACTATGATTTTGATGATATCTTTTCCTTCGCTTTTTTCGATTACCACATCAAATAGCCCCATGGCTGAAGGGGCAATATTGTTTTTGATGCGGTCTTTGATTTTTAGTACATCTCCATCTGGGTCTTGCAGTCCCAAAACTTTGCCCGTTTTGTCAATACCCACATAGATTAATCCTCCTTCCCTGTAATTTAAAAAAGCTACTACTTCTTTTTCCAGATCCAGTTCTCGGGTAAGTCTTGATTTATACTCTATGCGGTTGGTTTCAGGCATGTTGCTCTTATTTTTTTATCTTCTTAAGCAATTTTGGTGGAGAGTATGTAAGGAAGTGAGTAGTTTTTCAAACTGATAGAAGATGTGCTCTTTGATTTGCATTCTCCGGGTGTGAATCGTCATTATGACGGGTATTTTGAGATGAAGATTCTCAATCAGCAGCACGCCTTGTTTAGTATGTTCAAAAACATAGGGTAGCCTTTTTTTTAATTGAACAACTCACATCCCCGGCAGCTTAGGCATGCCCATGCCACCTTTACTCATTTTGTGCATCATTTTGCGCATTTGTTCGAACTGTTTGACGAAGGCGTTGATTTCGTGTACGCTGCGGCCGCAGCCTTTGGCGATGCGTTTTTTGCGGTTCATGTTGAGCAGTTCGGGTTTGGCGCGTTCTTCGGGGGTCATGGATTGGATGATGGACTCTACTTTGGCGAAAGCCGAGTCGTCTATGTCTAAGTTGCGGGTGAGTTTGGCCATGCCGGGGATCATGCTCATGAGGCTTTTGAGGTCGCCCATTTTTTTGATTTGCTGGATTTGGGAGTAGAAGTCGTTGAAGTCGAATTTGTTTTTGCGGATTTTCTTTTCGAGGCGTTTGGCTTCTTCTTCATCGAATTGTTGCTGGGCGCGTTCTACCAGGCTGATGACGTCGCCCATGCCGAGGATGCGCTGTGCCATGCGCTCGGGATGGAAGACATCGAGGGTGTCCATTTTTTCACCTGTGCTGATGAACTTGATGGGCTTGCCCACGGTGTATTTGACAGAGAGGGCGGCGCCGCCGCGGGTATCGCCGTCGAGTTTGGTGAGCACGACGCCGTCGTAGTCAATGCGCTCGTTGAAGGCTTTGGCGGTGTTGACGGCGTCTTGTCCGGTCATGGAATCCACGACGAAGAGGGTTTCCGTAGGCTGTACGGCCTCTTTGATGGCGGCGATTTCGCGCATCATCTCTTCGTCCACGGAGAGGCGTCCGGCGGTATCTATGATGACCGGGTCGTGGTGGTTTTCGCGGGCGTAGGCGATGGCTTTTTGGGCTATTTCGACGGGGTTTTTGTTTTCGGGCTCTGTATAGACATCCACGTTGATTTGGCCTGCCAGCACCTTTAACTGGTCAATGGCGGCGGGGCGATAGACGTCGGCTGCCACGAGCAGGGGGCGTTTATGTTTTTGGGTTTTGAGGTAGTTGGCGAGTTTGGCCGAGAAGGTGGTTTTTCCCGAGCCCTGCAGGCCTGCGATGAGCACGATGCCGGGTTTGCCCTGGATGTTGATGCCGACGGACTGGCCGCCCATCAGCTCGGTGAGTTCGTCGAGGACGATTTTCACCATCATCTCGCCGGGCTTGACGCTTTTGAGGACGTTGGCCGTGCCGAGGGCCTTTTCTTTGACCTTATCGGTAAATTCCTTGGCGATTTTGTAGTTGACGTCGGCAGCTACCAATGCGCGCCGGATCTCCTTGACAGAGCCGGCTATGTTGACTTCCGTGAGTTTATGCTGTCCTTTGAGGGCCTTAAAGGCGCCTTCGAGGCGGTCGGTCAGTGTGTTGAACATGCTTTGGTGTGTTTTTTACCTCAGAGAGTTTTGTGGGCTGTTATTATAAGGAAATTTTACGCAAAGATAAGAATAATGGTTCATTTTCCATTCTCCATTATCAGAGGCCGGCTCGGGGATCCTCCTTCGTCGGCTCCCCGATCCTTTGGTTCATTTACCATTTTCCATTTTTCATTCTCCATTCTCCATTTGAAAATAGATTCTTTGTTTTTTTAAAAAAGTGTTTATCTTTAAGCCGTCATTAGGGTTGGTTTTAATTTGGCGTTTTTAGAAAACAGGTACCCCTTCGTTTTAATATTCCCATGTACACGAAGAAACAAAACGTTTTTTTTTACTAAAAACTGACTTATGAATATGACAACCAAGCTATTGCTATGGCTTATCCTGGTCATTCTTCTGGGGTGGTTGTGGTTTGGACCCTGGTACTGTTGCTGGCAGCAGTGGCTCTGCCCTGACTGTGTGAAAGCAGGTACGGAGGAACAAACCGGAGCTCTTGAAGGAAACCGAGATGAAGCCCTTGCCATGCACGCACCCATAGAGTTTCTGTGGAATGCTGCAGAAGCACAGACCTATGAAGGCTGGGATTCCCTGAAGAACAGCATTGTTGCCGGTTTGGCCGACAACAAGGTGTTGGAGATCACCGGCTTGTACTGGGAGGGGGAAGAAGCTCCTGACACTTTTGCCACCATGGGCTTTGCCCGCGCAGCAGCCGTCAGGGCTTTGCTCGCGGATGCCATACCTGTAGGGCAGATGGAACTCAAATCTCAGCGCCAGGATGGTGCGGTGGATAAGGAGAAACCTTTACAGGCCTTCTCTTATCGTTGGAAGGAAGTGGTGGCCGAGGCTGAGCAGGCTCCTGCCGAGCCCGCTGTGGAGCAGATTTCCACGGAGCGCGTGTTGTTCCGCTTTGCCACCAATTCGGCCAATCCGAAGAATGTGGATGAGGACATCAAAGCCTATCTCGACAAAGTTGCCGAGCGCGTCAAGAAAACCGGCGAGAAAGTCATTCTCATCGGGCATACCGACAATGTCGGCAGCGACAAGCTCAACCAAAGGCTGGGCCGCAAGCGGGCTGAAACCGTGCGCAGGATGCTCAGAAATCGGGGCGTGCCCTCTGCACAGATCGAAGTGCAGTCTATGGGTTCTAAAGACCCCGTAGCTTCGAACAGCACAGAGGCCGGGCGCGCCGAGAACCGCCGCGTGGAGCTGAAGATCGAAAAGAAGTAAGCGGCAGCC
>WGBN01000244.1 GCA_015494245.1 Saprospiraceae bacterium
AAAACAGCCCCCTTAGCGCCTTATATGGCCAAATTTGCAGAGAAAAATGGCTGTAGTCGCCGGACTATACGTACCGGATATGAATCCAATATTCTTTGCGCCTTAGCGTGAAACAAAAACGTAACAATAACAATTCAACTATACTCAAAAACAGGCCCCTTTGCCCCTTTGCGCCTTTGCGCCTTTGCGAGAAATAAATAATAATAGCCAGTTAGCCAACTAAAGCCCGCTGGACCAGTTGACAGGCTAAAGCCCACCCAACTACAAGCACTTAAGCAAACACTAAACACTAAACCTACAACACTAAACCTACAACACCACATACCGCCGACTATTTATCGTAAGCGGCAACCAACCCGCCTTGAGGCTGAAGGAGAGACTGAGATGAGCGGGGAGCGCTTCAGGCAGGACTACATCTACGGAGAGGGGTTTGTTTAAAAGTTCGTTGGAGATGGGGCGGACTTTTACTTTTTTGAGGAGTCGTCCGCCTTCGAAAAATTCATAGTACAGATAAACCGGCAGCTGGGGGTTTGCGCTCAGATCGAGATGCCGGTCTGCAGGTGCTGTCAATCTGAGGGTGAGATGCAGGGTATCACCCGCTTCCACCATTTGGCGAAAGCCGGAAACATCAATCCGAATGCACGAAAAGGATTGAAAATTTTCGATAAAAACATATTGTATGTCCTCCGAAACACCCGGAATGCGCTCAAAGCCTTTGATGTCGTAATTGGGAACCAGCATGATGGTCCGGCCGCGGTAAGTATCTTCTGCATTCCAGATATCGAACTGATTTTTTCGTCCCATGATGTTATTCAGTGAAAAGCCCTCTGAGCCGGAATAGAAGGTATAGAGAGAGGCCTTCTGATAAGAATTCATAAAAGCTACGGGTCTGTCACCTGCTACCCGTTTAATCGCCAGCATGTCTTCCCGATTATGGAAAGGCTTTGTCAAATCTGCAAGTACAGAGGGCGCTTCATCCTTAAAATCCACGACAATCAAAATCCGGGCAGCTATAATCAAAGAGATGGAGAACCAAAACACATAGCTCAACACCCGCTTACGCTGCTCCCCTTTTGTCCAAAAACGGTAAGCAAAATACAGGCCGGGTAAGACCGTGTACAAAGTCCAATGCCCCTCTACCCTTCCTTTGAAACTCATCAGGAAGAAAAACAAATATCCGCCCCAAAACAAAAACTTGAGTGCCCTTTCAAAAATATCCGTTGCCTTTTCCCTCGCCGCAGCCACGAAAAAAAGAATGCCGGTAACGGGTCCTAAGACGAACAACTGAGTCAGCACATATTCCAGCGTATAGGAGAAACGATAAGGTTCGCGGCTCCGCTCAAAAAGGTGGTAGCGAATGGATGGAAAACCTGCCTCAACCTGCCACAAAATGTGAGGCACCAAAAGAATGAGTCCAACCAAAGCTGCAAACCAGAAGTAGCGGTTTACCAGCCATTTCGGATTCGAAAGAACGGTCAGGCCAATGATGATTACGCCATGGTATTTAGACAGGCACATCATGGCCGCCACACAACCGAGAAAAAAGGCCTTCCGCATGTCAGGTTCTGCAGCAAAGCTCCTGTACAGCAACAGATAAGCCGCCGAGAAAAAGAGAAGGGGCGAGTCCGGCAAAGCCATGAAACCGACAAAATGAAGAATCCCCACAGAAGCCACCAACATAAAAAAGCTCTTCAACTCCCCCCGGGGCTGAATGAGCTTTTCTAAAAACGCAATCGTAAGCGTACTAAAAACAACCGGAACAAACCTGACTCCCAACTCATTGGGGAACAGAGAATAACCCCAGCGGATCATCAAAGCAACAAATGGGGGATGGTCAAAATACCCCCAGGCCGGCTGCCTTGAATACATCCAGTAATAGGCTTCATCGGCTGTCAAGTCGGTGTAAAAAGCCTGCAAGAGCAGACTTGCAAACCAGAGAGAATAAAAAAGGATTCTAATTTTTGATTATTTTTGAAACCCCTAGATATTCTTCACCCCTATACAACCTCAAAAAATATACTCCGGCGGGATAAGCTGTTAAGTCTATTTGATGATTGAGCACCATTCCCAGACTGAGCAATTTTCCTGTAGATGAAAAAATTTGAAATTTACATTTTTCGACATCACCAGTTAAAAAGAGCCCGGCTGATGTCGGATTTGGAAACAGGGAATAACCTACGCCTGCCAATTGTTCCGTTCCCGAGGGATTCATTTGGCCGGTAAAAATGTTGACTGAATAGGGCGAAAGTGAAAAGTCCCCATTGTTTAAGTCAGACCAGATTATGGAATCAGCGAGGTAAGCATGATCAACATCCCACAGATACCGGTCGAGGTGTTCAGGCAGAATGCCATTCATTTGCAAAGCTACATGCTGCACAGCGTTTGTCCGATTGATCAAACAAAAAGAATACACATTGGTGCTTGAATTTTTTACGGCAAAAATCAAAACTTTGGACTGATCACTTGAGCTGTTTTGAACTAAATCTCCATAAAAATAAATATTCATGACTTCGTACAAATAGGCATTTTCATCCAAATTATCATCTACAATGATGGACATATCTGAATAGGGCGCTACATTCCAATAGCAACTGGCCTCTATGCCCGATTTTACACTTTCAGTCAATATCATGGCATCGTAAACAGCGCCTCTGTACGATTGGATTGCAGAACAGCCCTGATACGACAAATTGTATTCAGTCAAAAATATGGGCAAATTATTTACTCCTGAAACAGCATCAATGTTTTGTCTCAACAGGGCCAGATCGGCAATGGCATCTTGTGCATTGTTGTATATTTCCTGTAAGCTATTCGTACAATCACCCGCATAAGTATGGCAAGAGATGAAATCCATTTCTGGCGTTAACTGCACCAATTGAGTCAGGTAGCCCACATTCACCCAGGCTGTTGCAGCGCCGCCGACTTTTATGTCGGGGTCAACATTCTTCATGGCTTGTGAAGCCTGTTGAATCAGGTTAGACATCTCACTCACATTCAGACCCGGGGCGATAAAATCGGCCTCTCTTTCATTGGGTATTTCCCAATACTTCACATGCAATTGGTAGTCGCCATTGACAATTTGCACCAAATCAGCACAAAATTGAGCAAACGCCTGAGCGTTTTGATAATCGTCTTCTCCCATGGCCCCGCTGGGTATGTTGATCATGATTTCATATCCTTCCTCCACAAGTGGAGTCAACGCTTGTTGAATCTTTACAGCATCCCAAGCTCCATCAGTCAACCAGGATTCAGGGCTACTCTCATCAATCATGCCCCATCCGTGAAGCCGAATCAGGCCTTTCTTTTGAGTGATGAGCGCTAAGTTCGCCATAAATGTCGCATCGGTAGAATAAGCGGGAATAAAATTGGCAGGGCTATTAACCCCATAGGCATTTTCCGGAATAGTCTTCACTACAGAATCCCAATCAATACTCAAATATACATCCTGAGCCATAGCCGCTTCAGGCTGGACACAAGCGAGGGTGGTTAAAAGCCCCCATAGAAATATGATCATTTTGCGCATCAGAAATTCTTTTAACCGTACAACACCTCAACCAAGCGTAACAGCAATAAAGCATAAATCTCAGCTCAAGTTCGAAAAATTTTTCTCCGAATCCGGCTGAGGGTTTCAGGGGCTACCTGAATATAAGTAGCCAGGTAATTGAGCGGTACTCTTTGCAGCAATTCAGGTTCTTCTTCCAATATTTGTTTGTACCTGTCTGCAGCAGACAAATCTCTCAGGAATCTATTGTGGCATTCGGCAGTAACGTATTCATTTTCCAGCACCAAGCGCCCTACCTGCTGCCAAAAAAGATTTTTTTCATACAACTTAAGCAAGGAGGTATAGGAAAAGACGATCAGCTCCGAAGGCTCGACAGCCTGTATGGCGACATCGCTTTCTGTTTGAGTAATTAAACTCTTATACGAAGTGATGATCCCCCCTTCCTTGCAAAAGCAATTGGTGATTTCCCTATCATCGTTGAAGTAGTAATGCCTAAGCAAGCCCTTTTTGACAAAACCAATTTCCCGGCAGATCTTTCCGTTTTCAAGAAAATACGCCCCTTCGTCTATATGTTTCACAGACAAGAAGGGGCGTATGTCTTCAAATACCTGAGGCGTATAATGAGGAAAGCGCTTTAAAAACTCATTGAATGCTTCCATCTTTACTCAGCTTTTGTTGCAGTTAAAGAAATGCTTGCAATTCTCGAGACGATGTCTTCGGCCTCCGCACTGTTGAGATTGAAATTCATCTCTTCCGCGATTTTTGCAATTTGCGGGTCAGCCAGGACCAACTCCAGGGGAAACTTAGATTTTGATTCGATTTTGATATCTGAGAACCCTGCGTCTTTGACATACTGCAAGTAATCCTCTATTTTTTCTGCTCCCGAGACGCAGGCTATGTGTCCGGCCAGTGATTTTTTTACAAAATCGGGCAATTCCTTTTCCAAAACAATGTCGCTCACAGATAGCCTGCCTCCTTTTTTCAACACTCTGAATGCTTCCTTATAGACTTTGTCCTTGTTCAAAGACAAATTGATGACGCAATTGGAGATGACGT
>WGBN01000245.1 GCA_015494245.1 Saprospiraceae bacterium
CAACAAAAAGAAGACCCCTCCCTCTGCCTGGCGCTCATCTCCGGCCCGGAGCCCCAACGCTCGAAGTTTGAAAACCTGCTCATCGAACAAATCAAAAAGTCCTCCCTCAAAAACAAAAAGTGGGTCATCGTCGGCGGAAAAACAGAAAGTTCAGAGCAGCGAAATCTCAGCGAGCAGTTAGCATACCGCTCCCACCTCAACGGAGCCGAACTGGAATCCCTCATCCGGCAAGCCGGCACCGTCATCTGCCGCTCCGGCTATACCAGCCTCATGGATTTGCTTACCCTGCGCAAAAAAGCCCTGCTCATCCCCACCCCGGGCCAGGACGAACAGGAGTACCTCGCTGAAAGATTCACCGGCAAACAGGGCTTCCTCGTCAGGCGACAGGAGCAAATGAATCTCGAAAAAGACCTCCGCCTGCTCGACGCCATGCCTAAACCGCAAAAAATGCCCTCTAACCTACGGCCCCTGCAACAAGCACTCAAAAACTGGCTCAACGGCTCTGCCCCATAGAGAAAAAACCGGCATCTATGCCTGCTGCATGACCTCAGCTTCCAAGGCCACAGCCTTCGGAAACAAGACGTTGTTTTCTAAGTGTACGTGCAGGAAGAGATCGCCTTCCAGCTCTTCGAGCTTGCGGTAGTACGCGCGCCAGGTATTGCAGGCATACTCCGGCGGAAAAAAGCCCCGCGTAACGGCCCGGAGTTTTTTCAAAGCATCGCCCGCATCATCGTGCTCTGCCATCATCTGACGGATGGGATTTTCGGCTTTGCCAAAGGTAGGCGGGTTCCACTTGATTTCGCCTCTGTGGGCTTTCGCCAAATTTTGGAGATAGGGAAAGAGGATGTTCTCTTCCTTCTTGAGATGCACGCGCAACTCCCAGGCCAGAGCCATAAAGATCTCTTGCACCTGCAAAACTTCCGGATGAGAGGGGCCATGCACTTTGGAGACCTTGGCAGCATACTCCTCAATCATGGGCAAAGCCTCTTCGAGGTAGCGGTGGTGCTTCTCTACGATATAGGCGACGAGGCGATCCACAGGCCAGTCCGTAAAATCAGTCGGCTGTTGCTCTTCCTGATCCAGTTTTTGCAAGGCCTCAAGCACTTCCTCTATCTGCACTCCGTGGCGCTCGCAGGCAGCAGCCAGGCTGCGACCGCCGCCGCAGCAAAAGTCCATGCCAAATTTTTTAAACACATCGGCCGTCCGCAAATCTTCATTGACGATATCTGCCAGGCTGCGCTCCGCATAATTCTTCAAGTCTGTCATAGCAATTGCTTTTTGTGGAGGCAAAAATAAAAAGGGCTTCCCCGGCAGACAATGATTTTTGTCAGGGGCAGCCTATGTGTTCAAGCCCCCGCAAATGCTGATGACCTGGCCGGTGATGTACGTGGACATATCCGAGCCGAGAAAGACGCACAACTCAGCGACTTCCTTAGCCGTGCCAAAGCGCTTCATGGGTATATTGGCGAAGTAGGCCTCTTTGGTCTTTTCATCGAGCTCACCGGTCATTTCCGTTTCGATGAAGCCGGGCGCTATGGCATTGCAGCGAATGCTGCGCGACCCCACTTCCTTGGCAATGGATTTCGTAAAGCCGATGATGCCCGCTTTAGAGGCGGCATAGTTGGCCTGCCCTGCATTGCCAAACATGCCCACGACCGAACTGAGGTTGATGATGGAGCCCCCCCGGTTTTTGAGCATGGGGCGCAGGCAGTGCTTCGTCAGGTTAAAGACCGATTTGAGATTGACGCGAATCACCTCATCCCACTGCTCTTCGCTCATGCGCAACATCAGGTTGTCGCGGGTGATGCCCGCATTGTTCACTAAAACGTCAATGCGACCGAACTCCTCCAACACCTCCTTCACCAGACCGGCAGCATCCTCAAAAGAACTGGCATCCGAGCGATAAGCCCGAACCTTCCCGCCATGTGCCGACAATTCCTCGCGAATGGCCTCGGCCTTCTCGGCAGAACTCAGGTACGTAAAGGCCACATCAGCGCCCTGCGCCGCCATTTCGCGAGCCACAGCAGCTCCAATACCCCGCGAACCCCCTGTGAGTAAGACCACTTTGTTTTCCAGTAATTTCATCTGTTTTGATTTTTCAGTTTTGCAAAGCGAAAAGCAGAAAGCCCCTGCTCTCTACAAGCCGTAAAAATAAGCCTTTGTTCGGACTTCAAAAAAAACACGTTTTTTCACTCCTATTCTTTTTGTTTTTCAAAAAAGTTCTTATCTTTGCAGCCGCAAATCCACATGGGGCCATAGCTCAGCTGGCTAGAGCGCTTGCATGGCATGCAAGAGGTCGGGGGTTCGAATCCCCCTGGCTCCACAACTTAAAGCGAAAGGGGTAAGTGGCTAAGCCGCTTACCCCTCTTTCTTTTCACAAAAAAGAACCCGCGCCCTTGGCCCAGGGCGGTGTGCGACGCTTTTCCAAAACACCCCTTGAAGGCCCAATGATGTACTGCAGGCTAAACTGCAGATGAAACTCTCTCAAAGTGGGAATGATGCTTTGAGGCAGACTCCCATCCGCTTTGTAAAGCGGGATGAGTTGTACACTGTGGACCATTTTGAAGCCAAGTTTAGGCGTAAAGTAATAGGTCAATCCGGCCTGAAAGCTCAAATCATGACGCGACATCAGCGGAATTAAGGGCTCGTAGTCATTGTCCGGATTTCCATCTTCGTTTTGCTCAACACTTATCGCAAAGGCATAGCCGTAAGACAAGGCCAAATGAGCTGTAAGCCGGCTGAAAAGCGCTCTGTCCGGATATAAATGCTGGTTATACCACAAGCCCAAAACCATGTAATCCAAAGAAATCTTCGTATTCTGTTGCCAGGGCACAGAAGTGCGCGAAGTCGAAAAACCCAGGGGCGGCTTGGCTCCCCGGCGCTCGTACATCAGGCCCAGCCCCAGGTCCATGCGCCAATTGAAGTAAGCCGTCCCCTCCAGCCCCACCGCCCAGCCCGGATAATCGTAGCCGTGATGCCCGTCTCCCGCAATTTGCGAGAGATTCAACCCGAGCAAAGCAGAAGCGCCAAAGCGGGATTTGGCGAAAGCCCGACTCTGAGCACTGCCCCAAAAAGGCAACACCAACAGGCAAAATATAAGGACTATACCCGAAACCATGCCTATCCGCCCGCGCCCGAATTTCCGGAATGCATATCCGCCCAAATCCGCGGAAAATGAGAAAAGAAGAAAAATAGCTGAAATCATCGCCAAATAGATTATTTTTGTGCCTGCATCTGATGTATGCTGCAAATGGCGCCCAGGGCGCTACCTGCCAGGCAAAGAAAAAGCACTTAAATGTTCAAATATACAAAACATAGCTTAAAGAAGATCGAAGCCCTGCTCGAAGCCCAGGGCTACAAGGTACGCTACGAAAAAGGCAGCTTCCAATCGGGCTACTGTATAGTCGAAAATCGTAAAATAGCTGTTATCAACCGCTTCTTCGACACGGAAGGGCGCATCAACACCCTGCTCGAAATCCTCAGCACCATCGAAGTGGATGAAACGCAGTTCGAAGACCCCAAACAGCTCAAATTCTACCGCGACCTCCAGCGCATGGGAACGCCCGAAGAAACCGCCGAAGAAAAGCCGACGGAAGAAACGGCAGAGCCATGAAAATCCAATTTCTCGGCACCGGAACTTCACAGGGCATTCCCGTCATCACCTGCAACTGCGAGGTCTGCCGCTCTGAAGACCCCCGCGACAAACGCCTGAGATGCTCCCTGCTCATAGAAACCGACAAAACAAGCATCGTCATTGACTGCGGACCGGACTTCCGCCAGCAAATGCTGCGCGCCGGAGTGCAAAAACTCGATGCCATCCTCATCACCCATGAACACAACGACCACATCATGGGACTCGACGATGTGAGGCCCTTCAATTTTCGCCAACAACACCCCATGCCCCTCTACGCCCAAAAACGCGTACTCGAAATTTTAAAAAAGCGATTTGCCTATGCTTTCGCAAAAAACCCTTACCCGGGAGCTCCCAGCTACGAGCTGCACCCCATAGATGATAAAGAATCTTTCTCCATAGGAGACATCACCATTCAACCCCTCACCGTCATGCACGGCGAGATGCCCGTCAACGCCTTTCGCATAGGAGATTTTGCCTACATCACAGACATGAAAAGCATCGCCCCCGAAGAACAACAAAAACTCGACAACCTAAAAATCCTGGTCGTCAATGCCCTGCACCACAGAAAACATCACTCCCACCTAAACCTCGAAGAGGCCCTGGCTTTCGCCAAATCCATCAAAGCACAACAGACCTATTTCATCCACATGAGCCACCTCATGGGCCTACACGGCCAAATCCAAAAACAACTCGCCAACTTTTCCCGACAAAACAACCTCCAGGTAGCCCTGGCTTATGACGGACTACAGTTAGAAGTCAATAAAGGTATCCGACATTAAAGAACTATCCGTATGCCGGTCTTCGATCGCCTCAGCCGGCACGCTATGGGCTTTTAGTGATGT
>WGBN01000246.1 GCA_015494245.1 Saprospiraceae bacterium
CTCATTGTCTGCTGGGCGGCATAGAGAGTGAGGACGATATTGCGCCTTTGTTGGATGAGGTCTTGGTGGGCGAGGGCATGCAATACGGAGTGAGCGATCAGGGCTTTGTGGATTTGTATGAGGGCGATTATAACCTGCAGCCCTGCTCGGCTGCGGTAAATGGCGGCAGCAATGAAGTCTGGCAGACGCTGGCACAGGGAATGGCAGAAGATGCTGCCGGGCGCCCGCGCATTTTAGATGGCACTATAGACATAGGTGCCTATGAGGCCGACACCATGACGATGGACACCGTGCTGGTTTTTCTGCCCTCTTGTCCGGGCGCTTCAGACGGCGCTGTTTTGCTGGCGGCAGATGGCTATTGCAACCAGCCGCCGGGCAGCTACGAAATTGCCTGGGAGGGCGGCTCCGTGCAGAGCAGTTTTTACATACAAAACCTGCCTGCGGGAGATTATACCTTCACGCTCACCGACAGCCACGGGCGCTCTGCCGAGGTGGCCGTTGAGATGCAGCCGGCCGAGCCTCCCGATTTGCAATTGGAAGTCTCGGTTGTACCCACGCTGCCGGGCTTGGAGCAGGGTCAGATTCTCATCTTGAATACAGAGGGAGGCCATCCACCCTACACCTACCTGTGGGATGATGGAGACAGCTCGGCTTTTCACCTCCACTTAGCGCCGGGCTGGCATACGGTTACCATTACAGATGCTCTGGGCTGTACCTGGCAGCAAAGCTGGGAAGTAGAGATTTACACTTCAAGTACAGAAATTTCAGAAGAGGCCCTTCAGCTCTATCCCAATCCGACTACGGGCCTATTGTATGTTTCGGGCATACAGGTTGTGAAAGTTGAGCTTAGAGACGCTCTCGGCCGTCCGGTACCGGATGTCAGTTTATCCGGTCGGCAGTTAGATCTTTC
Source organism: Saprospiraceae bacterium (assembly GCA_015494245.1). Taxonomy (GTDB): domain Bacteria; phylum Bacteroidota; class Bacteroidia; order Chitinophagales; family Saprospiraceae; genus WGBN01. The sequence continues at coordinate 911 of WGBN01000246.1, forward strand.
GACTCTGTCTGCCGGGATTTACTTTGTAGAGATTGAAGATTCTGAAGGGCACCGCCTGTGCAGGCGGGTTTGCAAGGAGTAGGCTTTGTAAACTGTTTCATTGAAGTCCCCTCAGGCCCTATTTATGAGCTGTACCGGTAGCTTACAGTTTAGATTCCTTTTAGAAGAAACAAAAAATTTTTCTATCTTTGGCATTCATTACAAAAGCAAAAAACCAAAAGACATGCAGGACAAGCCTGCTTCAACCAAAAAAGGGCTTATCATCTTTTTGCTGACCGCTTTGGTATTAGGCATTTACTTCATGCAGCGCATGGGCTGTGGCCCTGTCAAAGAGCGGACGGAGGAGCGCCTGATTGAGTAAATTACATTTTTGACTGTAAACGCATAGCCTCATGTCTTTCCCCGGCTTAAAAGACCCGCAAATTGCGCTTTCGCTGCTGGCTTTGGAGCCTGCTTTGAAGGGCGTACTCATCGGCGGCCCTCCGGGGACGGGGAAGACGGTGGTATCGCGTGCGGCCCGGGCTTTTTTGCCGGAAGGCAAGCCCTTTATCAATGTCCCTTTGGGCTGTTCGTTGGAGCGTCTTGTGGGGGGTGTTGACTGGGAGCAATCCTATCAATCGGGTCAATTGGTGGCACAGCCGGGCTTGCTGGCACAGGCTCACGGGGGCTTCCTGTATGTTGACGAAATCAATTTGCTGGCGCCGGAGTTGCTGGCGGCCCTTTTGCAGGCGCTGCAGGAGGAAGAAGTGAAACTCGAGCGGGAAGGACTTTCCGCGGTTTTCCCCGCGCGTTTTTCGCTGATTGGCACTTTCAATCCGGAGGAAGCTGAGATTCCGGCTTCGCTGTCGGAGCGGGTGGCTTTTACGGTGTATTCGGATACGCTCAAACACTTGTCGTGGCGGGTCTTCCTGGCTAATAAGGTCGTAAAGGGCGTACCGGTGGAGTTGGCTCCCGATTTGGTGCAGCGCGTAGAGCGGGCACGTGTATGGCTGCCGGAAGTAACGATTACCAAAGAGCAGATTCATCAGCTTTGCGAACAGGCTACGCAAACGGGCGTCGAAGGCAATCGCGCAGAGCTTTTTGCCCTGCGCTGTGCCAAAGCAAATGCCGCCCTGCACCACAGAGGTATGGTCACCCAATCGGATATTGACCTCGCTGTGCGCCTGGTTTATTTGACCAGACTGGGCGGCGTGCCCATGCCGGGCGAAGACGAACTGGACATTGACAACATTTCCGAGAAGAGCACGCGCAAAAAGAAAATGTCTGCGCCACCGGAGCAGCAACAGGAATCCGGCCCTGCTCCCGAACAGCCAAAGCAGGAGGAATATCGCGGGGGCAATCCCACCCAACCACAAAACGAGGGCGATACCGGCGATCAGAAAGGCCGGAATATCAAAGATTTACCCGATCTGGATATCGAGAAGATAGGAGAAATTCCGCTGCCCGTACTTTCGGGCAATACCGGCAAAGTACGGCGTGCCGGCAAGCACATGACGGGCCTGAACTTCAAGCGGGGACGCCATCTGAGGTCCGTACCCGGCAGGCCCGGCAAGGGGCGCATTGACGTTCCCGCAACGCTTAAAGCTGCCATGCTCAACCGTCCGGCAGGCCATACCGGCATTCCGAAAATCAGACGGGAGGACTACCGCATCAAGCAGTATCGCCAGCGCAATGGCTTGCTCTTCATCTTTGCCGTAGATGGCTCCGGCTCTATGGCCATCAACCACTTTGGTGCGGCTAAAGGCGCTGCTCTGGCCCTCTTGGAAAAAGCCTACATCTTTCGCGACCAGGTGGCTATGATTTACTTTCGCCACAAGGAAGCCAATTTGCTGCTGGCGCCCGGTACCAGTTTGGCGAAAGCCTCCTCAGCCCTCAACCGCATCCCCGCCGGAGGGCGCACGCCTATTGCTGCAGCCCTGGTAAAAACCATGAAATTGACCCGCCAGGCTCTGGCCCGACGGGAGGTGGGGGGAGTCGTATTGCTGCTCTTCACCGATGGCCGTGCCAATCAGCCTTTGCGCGAAACCGGCACAGAACACGACAGAGAAGGCTGTGCCATGCGCGAGTTGAAGCCCCTTTGCGAAACCCTGCGCGAGCAATTGGATGCCTGCATCGTTTTCGATACCCGTCGCTCCCGCAAAGTCTGCGAATCCGGACGAGACCTGGCGCAATGGTTGGATGCCCGCTATGTGCACCTGCCCCAATTGACCATACAGGACGTAACTTCCCGTGTCTTCGAGGAGCTGTGAGCGCCCGCTATTTGAAAGTTTGCCTTCTATGCGACAACTTCTATGCCCGGATTGCATTTGCCGAAAGGCAAAAAGGGGGTACATTGCGCTAAAATTAAATGCTACCATGAAAAACTGCTACCTGTTTTTGATTGCGCTCTTTTTGCCCCTGCTTTCCTTTGGGCAAATCAGTTTTACCAACAGTAATAACACACTTGGCTATGGCTCTTATTACAGCGGTGTAGCCATAGGTGTGACGGATATGGATGGAGATGGCCTGGATGACATCGTTCACTTAGACGATGGCGATTATTTGATGATTGAATATCAACAGGCCGGTGGAACGTTTCTGCATGTGCCCATCACCAGTGTTACTTCGGGCTCCGAGTGGAGTATGAGCGTGGCCGATGTGAACAACGATGGCCATGGCGATGTGCTGACGGGCGGCGCCTATAACGACATCAAAGTCGTGAGAATCAGCGATAATGGAGCCAATTTTCAGTTGGATGTTCTGCCCGGGCCCGGCATGTTTGCGCAGTGTTCCAATTTTGCAGACATCAACAACGACGGCTGGTTGGATGCCTTTGTCTGCCACGATGATGCCGAGAGCCGCATCTGGGGAAACAACGGAGATGGTACTTTTTCCATGGCCGACGACTGGATCGACATGAGCACCCTGCCGCCATCGGACAATTCGGGAAACTACGGTTCTGTATGGACGGATTTTGACGATGATGGCGACCTGGACCTCTACATTGCCAAGTGCCGCCAGGGGGTGAGCGACCCTACGGACCCCCGCCGCATCAATGCTCTTTTTGTCAATCTGGGCAATAACAATTATGTAGAAAGCGCCGGCTCCTTTGGCTTGAAAATAGGCGCGCAATCCTGGACGGCCGAGTTTGGTGATATTGACAACGATGGTGATTTTGATTGTTTTATCACCAATCACGACGTGCCCAATATGCTGTTGGAGAATGATGGTACCGGACATTTTACGGATATCACAGCTGCCAGCGGTTTGCCTGCGACGGCTTTTCCGATTCAGGGGCTGATGAGAGATTTTGACAACGACGGCTATTTGGACATCCTCGTCGCCGGAGGCGCGCATCATCTGTTTCGCAACAATGGTGACAAGACTTTTACGGAAGTTGACATTCTTTCTGATTTGGAGATGGAGTCCTTTGCTCTGGGAGACCTCAACCACGATGGTTACATAGACATTTATGCGGGCTATGCAGGGATTTACACTTCACCCAGCGGTAATCCGGACATTATCTGGCTGAACGACGGAGGCACGGACAATCACTTTCTGACGCTTTTGTTGGAAGGAACGGCGAGCAATCGTTCGGCCGTGGGAGCCAAGGTAAAGGCTTTTGGCCCCTGGGGCGTGCAAGTGCGCGAAGTAAGGGCAGGGGAGAGCTACGGCATCAGCAACAGCTTGGCCCTGCATTTTGGCCTGGGGCAGGCTACGGAAGTGGATTCTCTGATAATTTATTGGCCTGCGGGAGGGGAGACCGTGTTGACCGCTGTGCCGGCAGATCAATTTTTGCATATTGAAGAAAGCGGTTGCGTAGTATATGATGTAGAAGTCTCAACCGATGGGCCTACCACTTTTTGCAGTGGCGAGAGCGTAACGCTTTCAGGCCCCGATGGCGCTTTGTCTTATTTGTGGAATACAGGGGATACGACGCAGAGCATTCTCGTCAGTGAGGCAGGGGCTTATTCCGTAGAAGTTACCGATAGCCTGGGGTGTACGGGCAGCTCGTCCGTAGTAGAGGTGATCGTTGACCCGGATGAGACGCCCTCCATCAGTATAGAAGGCGATTCGGCTTTTTGCTACGGCGGGTCTGCCATTTTGAGCAGTACGCCTTCGGATGCTTATCTTTGGAACACGGGAGACACCACCCAGAGCATTGAAGTGACGACCTCCGGCAGTTATTTCGTTTCGGTGCAGGGCTTGTGTGATGATTTTCAATCTAATGTTATAGATGTCTTTGTGCTGGAGCCGGAGATGCCCCAGGTGCAAAATGATACCTTTACCCAGTTGAATGAATCTGCTACCTTGTTGGCCGAAGTGTCTTCCGGAAGTCTCTTGTGGTACGACCAGCCGGATGGAAATTTGCTGGCTGAGGGAAATGCTTTTACAACACCTCCGTTGTCTGAGACCACTGCTTACTATGTGGTCAACGTGGATACTTTAGAAGCTCCCGGTTTGTATGCAGCAGGCCAGGTTGAGCCTACGGGTGATGAACTTTACAGCGGCAACCAATACAACGGAAGGCTGTTGTTTAACGCTTACAAACCATTTGTGTTGCAGAGCGTTACGGTATATACGGATACGGAAGGGCAGCGTGAGATAGTGCTGTTAGATGCAGATGACAACGTTCTGCAAAGTCTGTTGATTGATGTGCCGGAAGGGCAGTCAACCATTGAGCTCAACTTTGAAGTGCCCCAGGCAGAAGGCTTGCAGCTGACTACAAATAGCACTGTTAATCAACAGCAGCTGGGTTTTCAGGGGCCAAGACTTCAGCGCAGCAAAGGCACCGGGGTCGTTTATCCCTATGAGGTGCCCGGCGTACTCAGCATTTACAATACCAACTTTGGCGAAGAATACTACTACTATTTCTATGATTGGCAGATTATGGTGCCGGGTAAGTTTTGCGAGAGCGCCCCTGTTGAGGTGCTGGCCGTTTACAATCCGGATGTAGCTGTGGATGAAGCCGCTTTGTCCGGATTTCGGCTTTCGCCAAATCCGACCGGGGGAGCCTTGCATCTGTATTGGGAAGAGGCGCTTTCTGCAGAGGCCCAATTGCTTTTGTTCGACGCTCAGGGACGCAAATGGCGGGATTTGAGTTTGCCGGAGGGTAGTCAAGAGCATTTCCTGCAGCTGCAGAGCTTGCCACCCGGGGTATATACTCTGCTGGTTCGCAGCGAGCGGGGATTTTGGAGGCAGCAGTTTATCAAAGAGTAGTCTCTATTTTGCTTATCTTTGCCAGATAGAGATTCTTTTGTGCCACCAACTGCCCGTACCATGTCTAAAAACCAAAGCCATCTTTCCGCCCGCAAGGGCTTAGACGACAACCTCTTTGAACGCATGGCGCGCCTTGCTGCCGAAAACGGAGGCGCCCCTTCGAAAGAAGCC
>WGBN01000247.1 GCA_015494245.1 Saprospiraceae bacterium
GATACTATAAGAACAGAGGATTTTACGCCTTTCGGCAAAAATGATGCAAATCCCTCTACAAAGAACGCGGCTATACACCTAAAAGTTACCCGCAGCAAAACTATGACGCAGTGAAAAGAGAATCGTTTAGCCTCCGGCTATGAATTCACGCCCGAACGAGATGCCTCCACATTGGCCATGGAACCGGCAATGACCTCTTCGTAATAGGCCTCGTACTGAGGAAGAATGCGATAAAGGTCAAATTTATGAGCCTGCTCCAGGGCATAACGCCGGAAGCGCTCCAGGCTTTCATCAGAACCCAGAATTTGCAGGGCATAATCAGCCATAGCATCCACCTCGCCTACGGGAGCCAGAAAACCCGTTTTTCCGTGCACATTGACTTCAGGCAAGCCACCGGTATTGGAAGAAATAACCGGCACCTCACAGGCCATAGCCTCTAAGGCAGCCAGGCCAAAGCTCTCGTGCTCCGAAGGCAGCAAAAACAAATCTGCAATGCAGAGCAATTCCTCCACGGCATCCTGCTTGCCGAGAAAACGAATGTCATCACATAACGAAAGCCGACGGCAAAGTTCCTCTATGTTGTGCCGCTCGGGGCCATCGCCAATCAACAACAACTTTGCAGGCATCTTCTCCCGCACTTTGTGGAATATCCGGATGACATCATCCACCCGCTTGACCTTTCTAAAGTTGGAAGTATGCACCAGAATTCGCTCTCCCTGCGGGGCAATGGCCTTCTTAAAATGGTCCTTATTGCATTTGCGGAAGCGATCAAAATCTACAAAGTTGTAAATGACGCGGATGTCTTTTTTGACATCGAACAACTTGTAGGTATCCTCTTTCAGGCTTTGAGAGACCGCCGTAACGCCATCGGATTGATCAATGGAAAATTTGACCACCGGCGCAAAAGTCGGGATATGCCCGACCACTGTGATATCCGTACCGTGCAGAGTCGTTACCACAGGTAAGACCATGCCGTGAGATTCCAGAATTTTTTTGGCCATATAGGCCACAGCAGCATGGGGGAGGGCGTAGTGCACGTGCAGCAAATCCAGCTTTTCAAAGCGGGCCACATCTACCAGCTTGCTGGCCAAAGCCGTATCATAAGGCGGATACTCAAAGAGTGGATAATCCGCTACACAGACTTCGTGGTAAAAGACATTTTCCTGAAAAATATTCAGACGGGCCGGCTGGCGGTAAGTGATGAAATGTACCTGGTGACCTTTTTCTGCCAGAGCAAGGCCTAACTCCGTGGCCAGCACACCGGAGCCGCCAAAAGTGGGGTAACATACGATGCCTATCCTCATGCCAAATAATATCTATGCGATTTATCAAACCGCTTTCTCTTATAAGAATAAAGGAGATGCGATGCATCTCCTTTATTCTTTACATTACTTAGCGAGCAAAAGTTTAGCCATATAAACGTGCTCTCCGGCCCGTATTCGCAGATAATACATGCCCGGAGGCTGCTCGGAGAGATTCAACTCCTGCCTGAATTGTTTGCCCTGACCCAGTTCGTAATGCGCTGTGGGTTGGGCTAAAGCCGTAAAGACATCCAGTTCCACAGAAGCCGGCTCGTACAGGCTTAATTCCAGAACGGCCCGTCCTGCCGTAGGATTCGGGGCTACCAACAGGCGCTGGATGAAGTCGGGCGTTTGCACAGCCGTACCTACACTGACTTCATAGGCCGCTACTTCCTGACAGCCGTTGGCGTCCGTAACCGTTACGAAATAGGTGCCTGCCGAAAGATTGTCGTTCAGCGGACCTATGGCATTATTTGACCAAACATAGGTAAAAGGAGCTGTACCGATGGTCGGGCTTACAGAGATGCTTCCATCGGCTGCGCCCGCACTGCTCTCGTCCTGTATATTTGCCGAAAGGATAAAACTCGAAGGACAGCCGGTAACATTGATGTTGTCCAAATCCAGCCAGTAATCCCCTGAGCCCCAGGTAGCCTGAAAGCGCACTGTGATGGCCTGGCCGGCGAAGGGAGACAGGTCTATGCTCACTTCCGTAAAATCGGTTGTAGGTGTGTGGTTAGACGCATCTATGGTATAAACGGTCGTCCAACTCGCCTCACAATCGGTGGAGATTTGCACCTCTAATTTGTCATCAGGCCCCAAAATAGTGGCGTTTGTACCTGCAAACCAATCTACATAGCGATACTCAAAGCTGAGCTCTTCGCTCGGCCCTAAAGCTCCCACGCGATTCGTCTGTAAGAAAAAGGTGTTGTTGAAAGAATACAGATTCACGCCACAGATCCAAGTGGCGTTGTTGTGGCTGTTTGGCGCATAAATCGGGTTGAAAGCGCTGGTTGACCAATCCGCATCCAGCGCTCCACTTTCAAAATCTTCTACCAATGGCAGGGGCTCTGCCGTTATCAGTTCTACACGGAAGGTATCATTGGGCAAATTGCTGTCCGTTTCCAGTTCAGTCCAGGCCTCGATGAGGTAATAACCTGGCTCGGAAAGGTCGTACAGGGTTTCGAAGGGCACCACTTCGGTACTATCATTGCTCACGACTCCCGTAAAAAAGCCATCAACAGGATAGGGAATGGGAGCCTTTTGGCCGTTCACAGCATAGAAAAAGTCAATCAGCGACTGTGGATTTTGCCCGTAGTTGTGAATGCCCACGACCACTTGCTCGGCAGCGCTGAGGTTGCAATCGGCCTCAGTTGGTGAAAAGATGCCGGAAATACCCACATCGTTAAACCAGCGGGTATGGATGAGTATGGGGCCGAGTCGTGCACCCTGTTCGCCATCATCGCAGGTATAGCTCAGGTAAACGTCATAGTACGTATTCTCCTCCAAACCTGTGATGGTGGCAGAAGTTGCATCCGTCAAAGTCATGGCCGTTCCTGTACCGAGCGTAAAGCCGAAGGGGCCATACTCCAGCATGTATTCCCCTGCATCTTGAGCAACATCCCAGGCCAGGGTGGCATTGTCGGCATTTACATCCTCCAGATGAAAGTTGGTTGGGCCGGCACAAGAGGGGCAGGCCAGAAACTCCAGGATGACGCCCGTCTGAGGGAAAGGCCCGTCCTCATAGATGATGTTTCCGTCGGGGTCCAGGATTTCAAAAGAGACCTCATTCTCAAAGAAGCCCGGCGAATAGCTAATCGTAACCGGCAAATTGCTGATCAAATCAACCATATAGGTTTCATCGGAGCCATTGCCGCTAAAATCAATGGTATAATCTGTAGCGACGCCGTTCTGCTCAACAGTCAGGAAAGCTCCATTCCAGCCGTCGCCAAAGGAATCGTGCAGTTGAAGGGTATAGGTACAAATGGCACCACCGCCACCGCTGCTCATCGTCTGGAAGGAGAAGGGGCCCGCCACACTGCTCGTACCATCAGCGCCGCAATCGGCATAGATGTAAAACTCATAATTCAGAAACGAGTTTAAGCCCGTCAGCGTAACCGAAGGAGAAGTCGTAGTCATCGTCAGGCCAATACCCTGGGGAAAGCCCGCAGGGCCATATTCTACCACGTATTGCTGAGCGACGCCATTGTCCGTCCAGGAGATATCTGCCGTGCTCTCCGTTATATTAGAGACCGTTACCCCCGTAGGAGAAATTCCCGGACAGGCAGGGCAAACAGCCGGGCTGTTGTAAACTTCTCCCGTAGCCGGAAAAGGCCCGTCCGAAAAGACCGGATTGCCATCTGAATCGTACATCACATAAGACACCTCATTTTCAAAAAAGCCCGGAGAGTAAGTCAAAATGATCGGCACTCCATCTAATACATCAAAGGTGTAGGAGGCATAACTGCCATCGGTCATTGTAAATGTCTGAACATCTCCATCCACATTGACCTCCAACATGGCCCCGTTCCAGCCATCGCCAAAGGAGTCGAACAAATCCAAAGAATAAGTACAAGCCGTCGGCGGATTCAGCCAGGGCGTTTGGAAGTTGAGCGGGCCTACCGGAAGACTTAGCTCGCCATTGCCGCAGTCTGTATAAATGTAAACGTCATAAGCGGTATATTCTTCAAGATTTTCCAGCGTAAAGCCGGTCTCTGTAGTAGAGACAAAAATGCCATTGCCGGGAACAAAACCCGCAGGCCCATACTCTACGATATAGGCCTCTGCACCTGCGACCTCATTCCAACCCAGTTCGGCACCGTTAGGTGTAATGTTGAAGACGTAAGGGTTCCCCACCGGGAAGCAGGAAATATTTGCATCACAGCTTATGTCATCGCCCGGATGGCCGGCTCCGTCGGCAGTGGAAAGCGCGGCTTCCCAGCCCAGGTTATCCAAAGTACCGGAAGCTCTGAATACAAAAGTCAGACAGCCCGTGGCATTGCTTGCCGTATAGCTCGTAACGCCCATTTGCAACAAGTTCCCCACGCCCTGCTGAGCGCCGGCGCCGTAGTTGTCAGCCCCGCCATAAGCAGAGCTGCCATTGGAGTTGTTGAATAACTGCAGAGCGGCATTGCCGGGGTCAGCCAAAATAGAATACGGATAAGTCTCTCCATTGGGGTTGTCGCCATCCAGAATTACCAGCCAGTCAAAAGCTGCACCTACCCCAAAAGCCGTAAAATCCACAGTCAATGCCGAGCCATCTACGGGGCAAAGGGTAGTGGTCGTTACACAATCGCAATTGCTGTAATTGCCGGGCGCACCCTGCGCATCGCTGCTGCCACCCTGACCTCCCTGATCTACAAACACCCCTCCGGAACCTACCAGAAAACACTCCACAGTACCCGCCTCAGGGGTTACCTGACCCAAAACCGAAAAGGGCAACAGCAAAAAAGCCCAAAGGTATGCGGGCACGCGTTTAAACAAGCGCAAAGAGTAAACAGACTTCATAGTTTCTTTTTTGTTCTCCAGAATTAAAACAGCTTGCCATACAAACTGCCACCGTAAAAGGCGAAAGACACCGCCTTTCCTAATTTTGCCTAAAATTACGCAAAACCTTTTAATGGGCAAGAATGTATTAGTACAAAGGACGACAAATCACTAAAATCACTTCATCCATGCAGCAACTTAGCACTTTCCCACTTCTCTTTGGCCTGCTCTTTTTGGCTGCCTCCTGCTCCCAAGCTCCCGAAGGCGAACAAATCGAAGCCTCCGAAGCTCAACAAAGCGAGCAGCAACAAACCGCAGCAACAAATGCAGCAAAGCTAACCGTAGATATCGACAACGCCCAAATCCTCTGGGAAGGCACCAAGCCCGGAGGAGGTCATACGGGCATCATCAAACTCCAAAAAGGCTATCTGCAAATGACCAATGGAAAAATCTCCGGAGGAGAGTTTGTCATAGATATGAACAGCATCGAAAACACCGACCAGGAAGGCCAGGACAAAGAAGACCTCCAAAACCACCTGCGCTCTTCAGATTTCTTCGATGCCGACCAATTCCCCACGGCGACCTTTGCCATCACAGATGCAAAACCCTTAGATGGACGCGAAGACGCCAACTACCTCATCACCGGCAACCTCACCATCAAAGGCATCACCAAAAGCATCAGCATACCCGCCAAAGTTCAGGTCGCCGAAACCTATGTAGAGGTCGAAACCCCTAAATTCACCATTGACCGCACGCAATGGGGCATTACCTACAAATCCGGCATCATCGGTACCGCCAAAGACCGACTCATCAATGATCAAATCGGCTTGCAAATCAAGCTGCAAGCCAATAATTAAGCAAAAAGAAGAGTGCTTTGCACTCCTCTTTTTTCTGCTAAAAGGGTGCGCGTACTGCGTATGCGCACCCTTTTTGGCTTAAATATGGTGTAAAATATTACAAACTTTGTAACAAATATGGTGTAAAACGTTACATTTGCGGTAAACGAACCGCCCAATGATTGTCAGAACAGCACTTCAGGAACTCGAAAAGTGGTCTAAGCGCCCCGACAGGAAGCCTATAGTCCTGAGAGGAGCGAGACAAACGGGAAAGACCTGGATCGCCCGCGAATTCGGGAAACACTTCAAACACTTTCTCGAAATCAATCTGGAGAAAGAAGAAAACCGGCAACTTTTTGAGCAGCAAAAGAATCTGGACAAACTGCTGCAAACCCTTTTCCTGCAAGCCCGCATCCCCTGGGAACCCGAACATACCCTTTTATTTCTGGACGAAATACAGTATTCGCCCACAGCAATCAAACAGTTGCGGTATTTGTATGAAGAACATCCAAGCCTGAAAACCATAGCTGCCGGCTCATTGCTCGAAACCTTATTGGAATTCAAAGAAAGCTTTCCCGTAGGAAGGGTCGAATACCTGAATATTTACCCCGTCAGTTTTGAAGAGTACCTCATGACAATCGAAGCTGAAAGCCTGCTTCAAGAGTATCAAAAAATACCCCTCAATAATTTTGCGACCTCTTTGCTCTTTGAAGCATTCCACACCTATACCATGATCGGAGGGATGCCTGAAATTCTACAAACCTACATAGACAGAAAGGATGTTCTTCAACTATCAGCAAAATATGACGGACTCATCTCGGGCTACCTGCAAGATGTAGAAAAATACGGCAAAAACCCCACGCAAAAAAAAGTGCTGAGACACATCATCCATACAGGATTTGCCGAGGTGGGAAGCCGCATTAAATTTCAAAACTTCGGCGCATCCTCTTACCGCTCGCGGGAAGTTTCGGAAGCCTTTAGGGCCTTGGAAAAGGCCTTTCTGCTACACCTCATATACCCCACTGTAGAAACTCAACTTCCGCTTAAACCGGACTACAAAAAAGCCCCAAAACTCTTTTGGTGTGACACAGGCCTGGTCAATTACTACAATCACTGGCAAGAGGAACTCCTGCATATCAGCGACCTGAATGAAAAATACCGATCAAAAATTACCGAACAAATCACAGCGCAGGAAATAACTTCCAAACACCAATCCATCTTGCCGCCCTTTTCCTTTTGGGTCAGAGATAAAGGAAGCGGCGATGCCGAAGTGGACTTCGTCATCGCTCACAAAGGAAAAATCATCCCCATTGAAGTGAAAAGCGGGAAAACCGGAAGGCTGCGCTCTCTGCATCAATTCATGGAGCGGGCGCCTCATCAGATAGCTGTACGCGTGTACAGGGGCCCCTTACTTCTGCAAAAAACAAGGACCATCACAGGACATAAACCCTACTACCTGCTCAATTTGCCTTACTTCCTCGCAGGAAAACTCAGGGAATATCTCGACTGGATGGCAGCGGAAATACAGGGACGTGAAGGCGGAGGCATTCTTTAGACGCAGGCTTAACTTTCCCGCATTTGCGCTCCATATTCAAATTTTTCGCTATCTTGGTCTGGCAATAACGATACTACCGGCTTTGACAAAGGCCATCCGGCCTAACCAACAAACACATGGAGGACTTCAGGCGTCTGTTCGACATTTTGCCTTACCAGGCGGCCAAATACCCGCAAAAAACGGCCCTTGCCCACCGGAAACTGGGGCGCTGGGAGCGCTTTTCCACGACCCAACTCATCGAAGAAATTCAGCGCTGTGCTGCGGGCCTGCTCGACCTCGGCCTCAAAAAAGGCCAAAAGGTCGCCCTGCTGGCCGACCACGGCAGCGCCCATTGGAACATCCTCGACATGGCACTGCACCACATCGGCGTTTTGGTGGTGCCCATACACGCCACTACCACACAAGCCGATCTGGAATTCATCCTGCGCGATTCGGAAGCCCTATACTGCTTTGTCTCCGGCAAAGACTTGCTGGCCAAAGCCCGCCGGGCCGCTACGCAAGTGCCCGGACTTAAAGACATCTACGGCCTTTCGCCTGTGGAAGGTGCCTCCTCTCTCGAAGACATCGCCACGACGCCTTTGGAAAAACATCTGGCCGACTTAGACACTTACCGCGGCGTCATCCACGAAGACGACCCCTGCACCATCATCTACACCTCCGGCACTACGGGCCGGCCCAAAGGCGTTTTGCTCTCCCACAAAAACATCGTCAGCAACATCAAAGCAACCATCACGCTCATCCCCGTCAATGCCCGCCACCGCGTCGTTTCTTATCTGCCCCTCAGCCACGTCTTTGAGCGCATGGTTACCTATGCCTACATGGCCGTAGGAGCCTCGGTCTATTACACCAAAAGCATGGACCAATTGCTGAAAGACATGCAGGATGTGCGCCCCCATTACTTCACCAGCGTACCACGGCTCCTCGAAAAAGTTCAAAAAAAGATCGTAGATGCCGCTCTGCACAAATCCTGGCCCATCCGCAAATTGATGATGCACGCCCTCAAATTCGGACGCAGGCACAAGGGCAAAAAGCTGCGCAATCCGCTCTATTGGCTGCACCACAAAGTGCTGAGCCTTCTGGTTTATCACAAATGGCGGCGTTTATTTGGCGGAAGCCTGAAAGGTATTTTCGTAGGTGCAGCACCCCTGCAAATGGAACTGGCCTGCCTCTTCTCCGCTGCCGGCATTGAGGTGCGCGAAGGCTATGGCCTGACGGAAACCTCTCCGGTCATCGCTTTCAATCAATTCAACCGCGGCATGTATCGCTTTGGCACGGTAGGCGTACCCATACCCGGCGTGGAAGTGCGCATAGACCACCCCTCGGGCGAAGGCGAAATTTGCGTGCGGGGCCCCAATGTCATGCTGGGCTATCACAAACTTCCGGAAGAAACCACAGCTGTCATAGACGAAGAAGGTTGGTTCCACACCGGCGACCGCGGCCGCTGGGTCAAAGGGCGCTTCCTGCAAATCACCGGGCGCATCAAAGACCTCTTTAAAACCTCCTCAGGGAAATACATCTCCCCGCAAAAAATCGAAGAACGCCTCAAGCGCTCCCCCTGGATAGAACAGTGCATGGTGCTGGGCTCCGGACGCCCCTTCCCCATAGCACTCATCACCCCCTGCTTCCCGCTGCTCCAACAGTGGTGTGAAGAAAACGACATCCACTGGACAGCTCCTACCTACATGGTACACAACCTCAAAGTACAACAGCACATGCACAAAGTGATGGAAAAAATCAACGAAGACTTTGAACCCCACGAACGCATACGGCATTTCCTCCTCATCGCCGATGAATGGACCACAGAAGAGGGCCTTCTCACTCCCACCATGAAAATTGTCCGGCACAAAATCGAGGAGCGCTATCAAAAGGAAATCGAAAAGCTCTACCTCGCAAACTCATAAAAAACTGACCTCAAGCCCTCTACTACTGCCATGAAGAATCCTCAACGCAACTTCGATTTCATCTACCACCAACTGGAAAACCACCCTCAGAAACGGGCTTTCTCCTACCAGCCACCCACCGGCAGCAAAGAATGGGTTTCGTTTTCTACGGAAGAAATGATTGAGATGATGAACGCCACTTCCCGTGGCCTGCTCAAAGCCGGCATCCGGCCCGGAGACAAAGTCGTGATTGTCGCCTACAAAAACCGGCCGGAATGGCTGGCCACAGATTGGGCTATCCAGCAAATCGGCGCCGTAGCCGTGCCCGTATATCCCACCATCAGTGCCCGTGAATACGAATACATCTTCAACGATGCTCAGGTTCGAATGGCATTTTGCGGAAGCGGCGATCTCACTCAAAAGGTAAAGGAAGCAGCTCGAAAAACACCCTCCCTCCAACACATCTACGCATTTGACGAAAATCCGGATACGCCTCATTGGACAAGCATACACACCGAAGAAGGCAGGGAAGAAGCAGAGCGCCTGAAGCGGGAAGTCAAACCCGGACAATTGGCCACGCTCATCTATACCTCAGGCACCACAGGCAACCCCAAAGGCGTCATGCTGAGCCACCACAACATGGTCTCCAACGTGCTCGATGTACAAACCATCATCCCCATAAAACCCGGTGATCGCGTGCTCAGTTTCCTGCCCCTCTGCCATGCCTTTGAACGCACGGCCAGCCTGTCTTTTACCTACAATTCCGCAGAAGTCTATTTTACCGGAACCGACAATCTGGGCGGGGAACAGGGCGATTTGCAAACCATTAAGCCCCATTTTTTCACTACCGTACCGAGGCTGTTAGAAAAAGTCTATGAACGAATTTATGCCAAAGGCATGGAGCTTAGCGGCATAAAAAAAGCGCTCTTCTTCTGGGCGCTGCGCCTGACCGAAGACTACGAATACGACAAGACCTACACCGGCCTCGCCGGTCTAAAGCGCAAGATCGCAGACAAACTCATTTTCAGCAAGTGGCGCGCAGCCCTCGGGGGCGAAATACGCGGCATCCTCTCCGGAGCTGCCGCCTGCCCCGTTAAAATTGCCCGCACGTTTTCGGCTGCAGGCATCCCCATACGCGAAGGTTACGGCCTGACAGAATCCTCACCGGGCCTGACTATGGCCAACTTCGCTCCGGATGGAGCCCTGCTCGGCACCGTAGGCCCGGCTCTGCCACGCGTTGAAATCCGCATTGACCCCATGGGAGGCATGTATGGAAAAGACGAGGGCGAAATTCTCGCTGCCGGCCCCAACATCATGCTGGGCTATTACAACAAGCCCAAAGCAACAGCAGAAGCCATCGAAGAACACAATGGCAAACGCTGGCTGCGCACCGGCGATGTCGGAAAACTCATCCCCGGCCCGGGCGGCAGGCTCTTCCTCAAAATTACCGACCGCAAAAAAGAACTGTTGAAAACCTCCGGAGGCAAATACGTGGCCCCAACACCCATCGAAGCCGCCCTGAAAGAAAACTTCCTCATCGAACAAGCCATGGTTGTAGGCGAACAGCGCAAGTTCGTCTCCGCCATCATCGTGCCCGCCAAAGAAAATCTGCTGCGGTGGGCCAACCACAAGGGACTCCCCTGTGAAAATTACGACGAACTGCTGCGCCACAGCAAAGTCGTCGAGCGCATCCAACGCATCGTAGATGAAATTAACCCGCTTTTCAGTCACGTGGAGCAGATCAAAAAATTCGTCATCGTCAGCGGGCCCTGGGAATTTAGCAAAAAAGACGGTTCCGCAGCCGAACTCACTCCCACGCTCAAACTTAAAAGACGTGTTATTCGGGATAAATATGCAGCCCTGATAGAGCAAATGTACGAGGGCTGAAAGGGAACAGGTTTAGACAAAAGCCTTTTCTTTGCAACAACAAAAGACTTATCCCCCTTCAATCAGCAACAGATGCGCTACTTCATCGAGCTCTCTTACTTCGGCACGCCTTTCTCGGGTTGGCAGAAGCAGCCTCACGCACGCAGCGTGCAGGGCGAGTTGGAACGCGCATTCTCCACACTACTCCGTCAAAAAATTGAAGTTGTCGGCTGCGGCCGCACAGATGCGGGCGTACACGCGAGCTATTACGTAGCCCACTTAGACGTAGCAGAGCCCCTGCCCGAAAATTTCCTGCACCGCGCCAACCGGTTTTTGCCCCCCGACATAGCTCTGTACACCTTTTTGCCCGTGCCCGATGAGATGCACGCCCGTTTCAGCGCCCTGGAGCGAAGCTATGAGTACCGCATACACTGCCACAAAGACCCCTTCCTCCAAAACCTGAGCTACCACTTTCCCTTTTGTAAGGATCTGGCTTTCGCCAAATTGCAACAGGCCGGACGCCTCATCATGCAGTACGACGCCTTTTACCCTTTTTGCAAGAGCAACAGCGATGCCCGCCACATGAAATGCCAACTACACCACATCTCCTGGGAACGCAAGCCCCAAACCGGCCAACTGCGCTTCAGCATAAGCGCCAACCGCTTCCTGCGCGGCATGGTACGCCTCATCGTCGGCGCCTGCCTGCAAACGGGTCTGGGCAAACTCTCCATAGAAGAATTACAAAAGGCCTTAGACGAGCAAACGCGCCTGCCCCAGGCATGGAGCGTACCCGCCGAAGGCCTTTATCTGACAAATGTCATTTATCCGCCTATAAGAAAATGAAAACGGACGCCTACGCGTCCGCCTGTAAAACAAATGCGGGGGCGCCTTGCGCCCCCGCAAAATATGGAAAGGGAGCTTATTCCTTCACAAACTTACCGTACATCTTGCGCTCGTCTCCTCCGAGGGTATAGAAATACAAACCAGACTGCAAGCCGGCCACGCTAATTTCACCGGAGCCTTGCAACTCCTGTACCAAAACCTGACGGCCCTGCGCATCAAATACGCGGAAAATGCCTTCTGTGAAATCATCGGGAAGTTGCAGCGAAATATGATCGGAAGCGGGATTGGGGAAAACGCCCAGCTCCTCGGCCTCGGGCTCGGAAGTACCCACAAAGACGTACTCTGAATAGTACAAGTCCACATTCAAAAAGACCTCCCAGCCGAGGTCTTCATCCCAGTTATAAAGCTGCGCGTTGTCCAATTTGTGAGTAAAAAAGTGAGGAACATCTTCCTCATAAACAATGGGTATCAGCAAATCCTGAGCTGAGTAGTCTGTATCATGTACAAGATCCAGCTTGCTGACAGACATCCAGGTCTGAGTGACTATATCCCAGACATAGGTAAAATTTTCCATGACATCTCCGGCTGCATCATAGATGTACTCCTCTTTTTCGTCATTAGCCCACTGCCCGAGATCAAAATCCCAATACTGGGTAATATACTCTGTCCATTGCCCGTCTGCATTGTAACCGAAAAGCTCACGGGAATCGGGCTGCCAGGAAAAACCGTCCCAATAAGATGAAACGATTTCCGTCAGATTGCCATCGCCATCATAGCTATAGACTTCCTGGCTACCATCTTCCCACGTACTGCCCGTCCAATACAAAGTTGAAATGACATCTATGCTGCCATCCGCATTGTAGCTGTATAAATTCTGCTCTGTAGGTTCCCACTGTGAGGTGTTTGCAACCCAATAGTAATTGTCTTTTTCCATCAACTTCCCGTCTGCATCATAAGTGTAAACATTTTTGTCAGTGACAAACCACTGTGCACTATCGGAATCGAAATAAAAGCTGGAATCCACCGACAAACGGCCGTCTGCATCATATTCATATCCGGTTTTACCGTTCGGCATCCAGTCATTCAAATCAGTATCCCAATAGAAAAGCGTAAACAGCGTTTCATGCCCATCCGCATCATAAACATGCCATTCTTTGTTACCGGGCATCCAGACAGTCAAATCAGGATCATAAACAGAAACCACCAAACTGTCCAGGCCCTGCTTAGTGTCCAAAGAGCGGAACATGCTGTTTTGAGCAGGGACAACTGCGTGCCGAGGCCTCAAAGGGCTCCATGCATGATGAGTAGTCATGCCCGTTTTGGCAGCACCGTCGTGGAGATTGGAGGAAAAGTTTCTTTGCGCAAATGAAACTGTGCTCAACGTCAAAAAAGCCAACACAAAGAGCGTAATTTTTTGTTTCATGATTCTCAAAATTTTAAGTGAAAAAATGTCAAAGGCCTTTGAGTGGCTTGCGCTACCCAAACGCCCAAATAGATATCCGATTTACAGAGGTCATCTTACCC
>WGBN01000248.1 GCA_015494245.1 Saprospiraceae bacterium
GGCCAAACTCGAAGACATGCTCAAAACAAAAACAGAACTGGAGCAAAGACGCGAAAGACTCATCGCCCGCGAAGAAGAACGCAAGCGCCGCGAAGAAATGGCCCGCAAGAAAAAAGAAGCCGAAGAAGCCGCCCGCAAAAAAATCGAGGAAGAAGTCAAACGCAATAAAGAAAAATTGAGCGCCGCAGCCGAAGGCGAAAAAACAGAAACCAAAGAAGAGGAAAGCACCGGAAAAACGGAAGCTCCCCCCAAAGAAGAAGCATCCGAAAAAGCCTCCGAAGAAAAGGCTGAAGAACAGACTGCAGAAAAAACCGAGGCCAAAGAAGAGAAATCCGAAGAGAAAAAAGACAGTGAAGAAGACTCTCTCTTAGATGCCATCGGCAACGTGCTCGGCGAATCGCTGACAGATGTCATGGACACAGCCAAAGCAGTGGCCTCCGTCGTCGGCGATAAAATCAGCGATAAGGTAGAAGAACTCATGGAGGACCTTTCCGACCTCACTTCCTCCAAAAAAGAAGAAGAGGAATAAAAGAAAGGCAGCTGCGGCTGCCTTTCTCTTCCTATATTTGCAGCTCCGAGGCAAAAAGGCATACAGCCCGTCGCCCAAAAGAACCCAAACATGAAGAAATTTAATTCCGACAAAGAAGCCGTGGACGCCATGGCTCAGGCCTATCAGGATTTGCGGGCCGAAATTGGCAAAGTCATCGTAGGACAACAGGATGTCATCCAGGCCGTCATCATCTCGCTGTTCAGCAATGGCCACAGCTTGCTGGTAGGCGTGCCCGGCTTGGCAAAAACCCTCCTCATCAGTACCATCGCAGATGTGCTGGACCTCGATTTCAAACGCATCCAGTTTACACCTGACCTCATGCCCTCTGACATTACGGGCTCGGAAGTCATGGATGAAGAACGGCACTTCCACTTCAACCGCGGCCCGGTCTTTGCCAACATCGTCCTGGCCGACGAGATCAACCGCACACCGCCCAAAACGCAGGCGGCCCTGCTCGAAGCCATGCAGGAGCGCTCCGTTACCGTAGGTGGCGAACGCCACCCCCTGCCCTCACCCTTCTTCGTGCTGGCTACGCAAAACCCCATCGAACAGGAAGGGACTTACCCCCTGCCCGAAGCACAGCTCGACCGCTTCATGTTCAACATCCCGCTGGACTATCCCTCTTATCAGGAAGAAGTGGAAGTGGTGCGCCAGACTACGGCTCCCCGCAATTACGAACTCAAGCACATCCTCTCAGACCTCGACATCCTCGCCTTCCAGCAATTGGTCAGGAAAATTCCCGTCTCCGAGCATGTGTTGGAATACGCCGTCTCCCTCGCTGTGCGCACGCGCCCGGGCACAGAGCACGCCACCGACATGGTGAACAACTACATCTCCTGGGGTGCCGGCCCCCGCGCCTCCCAATACCTCGTTCTCGGTGCCAAATGCCATGCCGGCATTCACGGCAAATACGCCCCCGATGAGGAAGATGTGCGCGCCATCGCAAAATTCGTGCTGCGCCACCGCATCGTGCGCAACTACAAAGCCGAGGCCGAAGGAATTACCGAAGAGCACATCATCGAAAGCCTGTTCTAAAGCCCAGGCGGATATTTACAGGGGGAGTAAAACCACAGCCCTTTCAGTTCCTGCCGAACGCAAACGCTCCTCTACCCAAGCCGGAGGCGAACGGTGAAAAAAGGCTCTGATCAAATCCACGCGATGGGGCGTGTAGAGCAGATACGCCCTTCTGCCTTTCAGCTTCCCGTTCATAGCTGAGGAATATCCCTGTGGGAAATCTCCCCAATATGCCCATTCCACAGCCTCCATCCGGCTGCTGTCAAAATCGAAATGCGCCAAAGGTTTGTCCACCAGCAGGGAATCAGTGATGATCAGAATTTTCCCTTCCCGCTCGCCGGCGCCCTCTTCTGAAGCCACCAGCTGCTGCAAAAGCGCCCGCTCACGGCTAAAGGTGTCGTTCCTTTTCAAGCTCACCAGACTCGCCAAAGCAGCGAGAAAAAGCGGAAAAACAAGGGCAAAGTACGGCCGGCCCCAAAGCCATTGACCGGCCTTCGGAAATTTCTCTCCAAAGCCCGAATGCCCGTAAGCCAAAAGCAAATATCCCAAGGCCGTCAGCGACACAGCCCAAAGGCCTGCCAGCTTTTCGGGATAGACAACCGAAGCCGTAATGCCCGCCAAAAACAAAATCCACCACAGCAGAAACAAGCGAAAGTTCCTCCTCTGCGAAGTGCAAAAATGCACCCTCAAAAGTTCATCCGCCTGAACTGCCAGCAGCGTCAAAGACGGTAGCAGCAACAGCCACATGCGCTCGTCCAGCGTCAGTGGATTCCATTCCTTCAGAGAAGAACTGCCGAGCCAGTGCATAGCCAAAAGAGAAAAGAACCAAACGGCAAAAAAGCGGGCCTTTA
>WGBN01000249.1 GCA_015494245.1 Saprospiraceae bacterium
GAGCTCAATCGCTTTTTGCCTGGCAAGATAAAAAAGTTTAAAAAAGGGGGTAAGAAAAGAGGAAGAAAAGGCATAAGGAGACGAAGCAGGCACGAAAACAATTGGCCCGACAAAGGCGTTACTGCGGTGGATGAAAAGAGGTGATTTTGGGCTGATGTTAAAGTTGTTAACAAAGGGTGCAGGGTTCATGAAAATCATCATACCTTTGCGCCCGCTTAAAAAGCACTGACCCAAACATGAACATATTTAATCACCCGGGCAAAAGGACTAAGGCCACGAAGGCCTGCGTTCTGAGTCTGAAACCAAATTTTCTCTCGCTGATTCCCAAACTCTACACTGTTTGAACACCCCGTGAAACCCTTTTTCGATTGGGTTGCAGGAAGTGCAGTTGCCTGTTCTCTAAGGCAAAAGGCTCTTCGCCTGTGCCCAATCTTCAGAAAACGAAGAGAAAAATGAAAATCCCATGGACTAAAACCCTCGTACTCCTGTTCTTTCTGGCAGGGCTTGTACCGGCCAAAGCAGGAAGCATAGGCAGCGACGAAGAGATCAAAGACCGATTGAGCTGCCTGCATTTGCCCGTAGCAGTGCACTATGACGCTTCGATTCGGGAGAACATCCGCCGCTATGTATCCAGCGGCTACCGCGACTCGGAAAAGATGCTGGGACGCACGCCTTTGTACTTCCCCATCTTTGAACACGAGCTGAAGCGCATGGGCCTGCCCGAAGGGCTCAAATACCTCGCCATCATCGAGTCTTCTTTGAAGGCCGATGTGCACTCCCATGTGGGTGCTGCGGGATTGTGGCAACTCATGAGCGGTACTGCCCGCGAGTTGGGCCTGCGCGTGGATGGCTCCATAGACGAGCGCCTGGACCCCTACAAATCCACCCGTGCAGCCTTGAAGTACCTGAAGAGCCTGTACAATCGCTACAACAGTTGGGAGCTGGCCATTGCCGCTTACAACTCCGGCCCGGGCACCATCAACCGCGCCATCCGCCTCGGAGGCAGCAAAGACTTCTGGAAAATCCGTCAGTATTTGCCCTCCGAAACGCGCAACTACGTGCCGCGTTTCATTGCCGCAGCTTACCTCGCGGAGTACTACAAGGAGTACAACATCCAGCCGGAGTACCCCGATTATGAGCTGCAGTTTACGCGCACGGCCCTGATCTATGACTACATTTCTTTCAAGAAGCTGTCAAAGATCACTCGCGTACCCATCAGCACGCTGCGCAAATTGAACCCTGCCTACATCGCAGGTTACATACCGCGCAACGAGGCCGGCAACTTCCTGATCCTGCCCGAGATGGGTATGATGGCCTTCAGCGATTACCTGCAATGGTCAGATCGCGAGTTGCGCACCAACCTGCCGGTTCATCAAACGGCAGAGATCGTCAAAGACGATGCCCAAAAGCGGGTTAAGGTCATCGTCATCGTCGAAGTGGGCAACACGCTCGAAGATTTGGCGAAAGCCTACGACTGTACGGTAGAAGAAATCAAAACCTGGAACGAACTCAAAAGCGATGAACTGTACGTGAAGCAGGAACTCGTCCTCTTCATCCCGCAGCAAATGCATCAGCTCAAACCCGCACGCGCATAAGAGGGAAGTGCGCTAAACATACTGAGCCAAAGAAATTTGGCTTCCTGTGAGAGAAAACTGCACGCTAAAGACTCCGCCGAAGGCGGGGTCTTTTTTTTGATGAAAAAAGATAACAAAAATCACTTCCCCGTTATCAGAATCCGGCTTACATTTGCCCCGTCGCGAGAACCCAACTGCCATTCGCTTTCCCCGGGCCAAAGGGTTTGGGGGCGTTTGAGCACTTCCGAGTTCAAACAATCCTTGGATATTGCGAAAACCATCTTAAAATCATACCTATGAGCTGGATCGGAAAAGTTTTACGCTCCTCATTGGGCCGCAAGTTAGTTATGAGTTTGACCGGCCTCTTTCTCATCCTCTTTTTGTTGACACACCTCGCCGGCAACTTGCAGCTCCTCATCCCCGACAAGGGGGAAGCCTTCAATCGCTATGCAGACTTCATGGGGCATTTTTTGCCCGTACAAATCATTGCCAAGGGTTTTTACCTTTTGTTCATCATTCACATCTTTCAGGGTTTTGCACTCTGGGCATACAACCGCAAGGCCAGAGGCAACGAGCGCTATGCCGTCAAGGCTACGCGCGCTGTAAATACCAATGCCGTTTTTGCGAGCAACATGGCCTTCCTCGGTTTGTTGATTTTTGCTTTTCTCGGCATCCACATGGGAGACTTTTGGTGGGCCTCGAAGTTTGGAGACCTGCCCGTCATCAGCTATGGAAACGGGCATGAATATCACGATTTGTACAAGAAGGTGGTCATGTCTTTCAGCCAGCTTTGGATTGTAGTCGTCTATGTAATCTCCATGATAGCTTTGGCTTTCCACCTCTGGCACGGTTTCCAAAGCGCTTTTCAAACGCTGGGGCTAAACCACAAGAAATACATGCCTTTTATCAGAGGCTTTGGCAAGTTGTACGCCATTATCATTCCTTTGCTGTTTGCCTTGATTCCCATCATCATGTATCTGCAAAACGCAGCCTGAGAAATGCCCTTGCAAGGCATTTTTAAGAACGAGAGAAACCACAAAAAAATAAAGAGATGAAATTAGACGCTCACATACCTCCGGGCCCTTTGGCCGAAAAGTGGAAACAATATCGCGGCACCATGAAGTTGGTGGCGCCCAACAACAAGCGCAATCTGGAGATCATTGTCGTCGGCACCGGCCTGGCCGGCGCTGCCGGCGCCGCCAGCCTGGCCGAGCTGGGCTATAAAGTCAAAGTATTTACCTTTCACGACAGCCCCCGCAGGGCACACTCCATTGCAGCCCAGGGCGGCATCAATGCCGCCAAGAACTACCAAAACGACGGCGACAGCATCTATCGCTTGTTTTACGATACCATTAAGGGTGGAGACTACCGCTCGCGCGAAGCCAATGTCTATCGCCTCGCTGAGGTGAGCCTGAACATCATAGACCAGGCCGTAGCCCAGGGCGTGCCCTTTGCCCGCGAATACGGAGGCCTTCTGGCCAATCGCTCGTTCGGGGGCGTGCAAGTGCAACGCACCTTCTACGCCAAAGGCCAGACGGGCCAGCAATTGCTGCTCGGCGCCTACCAGGCCCTATCGCGTCAGATAGCTACAGGGCAGGTAGAACTGCACCACCGCCACGAAATGCTGGACTTAGTCATCGTA
Source organism: Saprospiraceae bacterium (assembly GCA_015494245.1). Lineage (GTDB taxonomy): Bacteria > Bacteroidota > Bacteroidia > Chitinophagales > Saprospiraceae > WGBN01. The sequence goes on from WGBN01000249.1 coordinate 3,217, forward strand.
GATGGCAAGGCCCGTGGCATCATCGCCCGCAACCTCATCACCGGAGAGCTGGAGCGCCATGCAGCCCATGCCGTAGTGCTGGCCACAGGCGGCTATGGAAACATCTACTACCTCTCCACCAATGCCATGAACTCCAACGTCACGGCTGCCTGGCGGGCCACGCGCCGCGGAGCCCTGATGGCCAATCCCTGCTTCGTGCAAATACACCCCACCTGCATCCCCGTCTCGGGCGACTACCAATCGAAACTGACATTGATGTCGGAAAGCTTGCGCAACGACGGCCGCGTATGGGTACCCAGGAAAATGGAAGACGTAATGGCCCTGCGCGAAGGGCGCATCAAGCCACGCGACATCCCCGAAGAAGACCGCGACTACTACTTAGAGCGCCGCTATCCGGCCTTTGGCAATCTCGTACCACGCGACGTGGCATCGCGCGCAGCCAAAGCCGTCTGCGATGAAGGCCGTGGCGTGAACGCCTCCGGCAAGGCCGTGTTCCTGGATTTTGCCTCGGCCATTGAGCGCTATGGAAAAGCCGAAGCACACGTCCAGGGCATCCACAATCCCGACCCTGCCACCATCCAAAAACTGGGCAAGGCCGTCATCAAAGCCAAATACGGCAACCTCTTCGAGATGTACGAAAAAATCACGGGCGACAACCCCTACGACACGCCCATGATGATCTACCCCGCCGTGCACTACACCATGGGCGGCCTTTGGGTAGATTACAACCTTCAGACCACCATTCCGGGCCTCTTTGCCGCCGGAGAGTGCAATTTCTCCGACCACGGCGCCAACCGCCTCGGAGCCTCAGCCCTCATGCAGGGCCTGGCAGACGGATACTTCGTCCTGCCTTATACCATCGGGCAATTCCTCAGCGATGAAATTCGCACACCGAAGATTGACCCCAATCTCCCGGAATTCAAACAGGTCGAAGACGAAGTGCGCGCACGCTTAGAAAAACTGCTCAACAACCAGGGCTCGGAATCGGTAGAAAGCTTCCACCGCCGCCTCGGCAAAATCATGTGGGATTACGCAGGCATGTCGCGCAATGCAGAAGGCTTAGACAAAGCCCGCAAAATGGTGCGCGAACTACGCGAAGAATACCACCGCGAAGTCTATGTGCCGGGTAGCATGAACGAGTTCAACCCCGAGCTCGAAAAAGCCCAGCGCGTAGCCGATTTTATGGAAATGGCAGAATTGCTCATCGTAGATGCCCGCCATCGCAACGAAAGCTGCGGCGGCCACTTCCGCGAAGAATACCAGACAGCCGACGGCGAAGCGCTCAGAGACGATGAAAACTACGCCTATGTGGCAGCCTGGAGCTGGAATGACGGAGAACCGGAGCTGACCAAAGAACCGCTCACCTTCGAAAACATCGAAGTCAAAACCCGCAGCTACAAATAATGTGCCTGCGCAAAGACCTTAAAGCATTCATCAGACGACAAAAAAGTAAGCCATGAAACTTACGCTCAAAATATGGCGCCAAAAAAACGCCAACAGCAAAGGACAATTTGAGACCTATCAGGTCGAAGCCAACTCCCACATGTCTTTCCTCGAGATGCTGGACGTGCTCAACGAAAACCTCATCTCTCAAAAGAAAGAACCCGTAGCTTTCGATCACGACTGCCGCGAGGGCATTTGCGGCGCCTGCAGCATGGTCATCAACGGCCATCCTCACGGCCCTATGCAAGGCACGACGACCTGCCAGTTGCACATGCGCCACTTTAAAGACGGCGATACCATCGTCATTGAACCCTTCCGCGCCAAAGCCTTCCCCGTCGTCAAAGACCTCGTGGTTGATCGCAGCGCCTTCGATCGCGTCATTCAGGCAGGCGGCTTCATATCCGTAAATACCGGAGGCCCCCGGGATGCCAACAACATCCCCGTACCTAAGGAAGATGCCGAAGAGGCCTTCAATGCCGCCACCTGCATCGGCTGCGGAGCCTGTGTGGCTGCCTGTCCCAATGCCTCGGCCATGCTCTTCACCTCGGCCAAGGTAGCCCACCTCGCCAAACTTCCTCAAGGGCGGGTCGAAGCCTCGCGGCGCGTTCTCCGCATGGTACACCAGATGGATGTGGAAGGCTTTGGCCGCTGCTCCAACATCTCGGCCTGCGAAGCCGAATGCCCCAAAGAAATCTCCATCACCAACATCGCGCTGATGAACAGGGAGTTTTTCAGAGCGGCCTTTAAGTCAGAAGAATCTCCCATGTAAGAGAAAAGCCCGCCTCCACGCGGGCTTTTTTTATTTCTTAAAGACCTCCACCTTTTTCGTGGTAACCACCAGCTCCGTGAACTTCCCTTTAAAGCGCGTTGCCCGCACGATGTGATTGTCAATCCAATGGTAATTTCCACCCCGGGGCTTGTTGTAAACGACGCCGTGATACTTGAAGCCGTGTTTGTCCAACCACTGCTCTGTGATTTCCTTGTGCTCGTCCGTCCGGGAAGTGAAGAAGGTGATGATATGCCCTTCGTCGTACCAGCGGTTGAGCAGCTCTAAGGCATCGGGATAGGGCTCTACCGTGAGCATGCGTTCGGGCTCTTCATTGGGCACGTCATCGCAAATGGTGCCGTCAATATCAATGAGATAATTTTTTACGCCTTCCGGCAAAACGGGGCTGACGGGGCGCCCCAGCTCATCATAAGCCTGCTTAAGTTTTTGTTTATTCTCCATAGAGTCAGGTGTTATAGGATCATTTGTACAGCTAAGGCCTGGCAAACGACAGCGTCAGAAAACTCGTTTTTTCAAGCCACTTTGATTTGGGTATAACAATGAGCAGTGCCAATTGTTGTATAGAATAGAAACAAAGTCTTTTTTGCACCTCCTTTCATCAAATCCAAGCACATGATCAAGGAAAACTGGGTACTGATTTACGCCAACACGGAACTCCTTCAAGCCAAATTGGCCGAAGACGTTTTAAAGCAACACGGCATCGAAAGCCATATCCTCAGCAAGCCGGATTCTGCCATCCCCAGCCTGGGCAGGGCCGAGCTATATACCCTGCCGGAAAAGGCCGAAGCGGCCCGCGAAATCCTGAAAAAACAGGGCTTTGAGTAAAATCACCCCTCCGGCCGTTTAGCTCAATAAGGCTGCTTGTTTTCCATTTCGCGCCAAAGGCGAAGAGGCTTGAGCCCCTCTTCGTGCAGCATTTGGGTCGTTTTCAGTTGCCTTTCGGCAAATGGAAGTGCGATTTCCTCATAAATGAAGTTGTCGTCAAAACCCGCGATGTCTGCAGCATCATAACGCGAAGCTGCAAACACCAGGCGTTCGGCTCGTGCCCAGTAAATGGCGCCGAGGCACATGGGGCAAGGCTCACAAGAGGCATAAATGGTACAACCCTCCAGTTGAAAATTCTGCAAATGCGCACAAGCTCTGCGAATGGCCACCACCTCGGCATGCGCAGTGGGGTCTGAGCTGATGAGTACGCGGTTGTTACCTTTGGCAATCACTTCGCCCTCAGCATTCACGACCACGGCCCCGAAAGGGCCTCCTTCTCCTTTTTTCATTCCTTCTTCAGCCAATTGAATAGCCATGCGCAAAAAATGGGCGTCGTCTTTTTTCATTGCCATACTTTTTTCTTTCTTTGTGCAAGCAGCATGCTGCAAAGAAAACCATTTTAGAGAATCTGACAAGCCCCAGGCACTATAAAGACCCACTGCTTATGCTTCCCTTTCAAAACGATGCCATCACCTTTGGAATTTTAATGATCGTATTGGCCCTGATTTTTTACACGGCCTCCGACAAAAGATTTAAGACTTTCTATCGCTTTGTTCCGCCTCTTTTGCTTTGCTATTTCGTTCCCGCCCTGCTGCGTTGGCCTTTGGGCCTGATTACTGCTGAGGGCAACCAACTCTATTTCGTGGCCTCCCGCTACCTGTTGCCCGCCAGTTTGATCCTCCTCTGCCTGAACATAGACTTCAAGGGCATTTTCAATCTGGGCCCCAAGGCTCTGATCATGTTCTTAACAGCCACCCTGGGCATCATCATTGGTGGCCCCATTGCCCTGCTGCTGGTTTCTTACGTTTTCCCCGGCCTCCTTTCCAACACTCCTCCCGATGAGCTTTGGCGCGGATTCTCCACCATAGCAGGCAGCTGGATAGGCGGTGGCGCCAATCAGACGGCTATGAAAGAGATTTTTCAGGTAGATGACAACCTCTTTGGCTCCATGATTGTCATAGACGTCGTCGTCGCCAACATCTGGATGGGCTTTTTGCTGTATGGCGCATCCATATCCGACAAAATAGACCGCTGGCTCAAGGCTGACAATTCTGCCGTGGTAGAATTGCAGGAACGCGTAAGCGCTTACAGCAAAAAAATAGCCCGCAAGCCGACTACCACCGATACCTTCGTTTTGATGGCCGTAGCTTTTGGCGGTGTAGGGCTGTCGCACTTGCTGGCAGACCTCATCACACCCTTTATGGAGCAATACCGAACGGCTTTGGAACATGCGGGCCTGCACGCTTTGCTCAACCGCTTTTTCTGGCTCATCGTCATAGCGACAACGCTGGGCATGTTGATGGCTCTGACGCGGGCCCGCCAATTAGAAGGCGTGGGTGCTTCGCGCTGGGGAGGGGTTTTTATCTACATCCTGGTAGCTACCATTGGCATGAAAATGGAACTGGACAAAATCGGCAATCATCTGAATCTCTTTGCCGTGGGTTTGATCTGGATGGCCATACACGTAGCACTGCTGATGCTGATCGCCAAACTCATCCGGGCTCCTTTTTTCTTTGTGGCCGTAGGCAGCCAGGCCAATGTAGGCGGCGCCGCCTCCGCTCCGGTAGTCGCCTCTGCCTTTAATCCTGCTCTGGCGCCTGTGGGAGCGCTTATGGCTGTCCTGGGATATGCCCTGGGTACCTACGGAGCCTTAGTCTGTGCAAAACTCATGCAGTGGGTTGTGGGAACTTAGTCATCCAACAGACTCAGGAACAACTCCCACTGATGTTCATACGGGATGATCTCCACTTCCGGATTTTTTTGAGGATAACTCGACATTTTCTCTAAAAGGTCCATAATATATTTATCCTCCTCTAAAACTTCCTTGTTAAAATTGCGGTTGGTCGCCCTGACAATCATCCGGATGAAACAATTGCTGCGATAGGTTTGGTTCCTGCGCAAATGAACCGTGGCATAGGAACCCAAAGCTTCTACCTTATCAATGATCTTGCCGATTTTCCCCTGCTGCATCAAAATCAACATTTGGATCACCAAAAGGCTGATGTTGTACCCCCGCTTGTCTTTCTCGGACAAAGTCATCTCATTGAGAAAGCGAGAAAGGCGGAATTTCTCAAATTTTTTTCGATCCTTTTCTTCCAGATGGCTGATGTCTATCAAGCCCTGCTTGTAAAAGAAATACAGATAAGCACGCAAGAGGTTCCATTTTTCACGCAACATATACTCATGGCGCTTGTAATCCTTGCTCTTAAGTGTATATAAAAACAGTTCCAAGGCCTGCTGATAATCTTTAAACCAAAAGCAGCAGATGATTCTGGCATGATAGGCGATAAACCAGGATTCACGCCCGTCATTGTAAACAGTACACAACTCCTCCGCTGTTTTATACGCTTCCTCCTTTTGGCCGAGGTAAATCCACGAAAGGAGTTTGTTCGCAATCACACCGTACTGCATCCCTTTAGTGGCCTGCTTAGGATGTTTCTTCATCTCCTGTATCCAGGCATCCGAAAGCGCTATGTTCTTTTCATGTGCCGCTATCAATTGCAGATAAATGGATTCGATCTGATACAGGCGATAAAGAGACATAAAAGAAAACTTCTGCTCTTCCCTCATCGCCTTCAAGGTTTCAATTTTTTTTCCCAAATGGACGACCGCTTCATCACTGATACCCTGTGCATGACTAAAAAAGGCAGCCAGCATAGTGATCTCATCCCCAAGCATGCGTTCGACTCTCCATTGCTCTTCAAGTTGCTCCCTCTTCTCCCGGTAGTACAACATTTTTTTCTTCTCACCGAGAAAGGCGTGTCGTCTGATGAGAATGTCGCAAAAACTAATAGCCAAAGTCAAAAAACCGGCTTTTTCTGCTTTGCGCAAGCCCTTTCGAGCTACTGTAATGGTAGTTTTCGCAAGGCCGAGCGGGTTCAGCGTATTGGCAATGGCATACAATCTGTTGACCTCAAAAATGGCTCTGTGGTATAAATTCGTTTCGTCATCAGACAAGTCATCCTTCTTTATTTTCAAGATTGCGTCTAACAATTTTCGCTCTAACCTTTTCTTGAGATTGGAGTAAAGTCTTCGCACAGCCCTGTCATACACCCCCCCGGCCTCCGGATACAAAAAGCGAATGGCCTCCTCATCCGTATGTATCTTTTGGTGGCGAATGGCTTTGTACAGGTTCGCCTCTTTAGAGTTTGCCTGGCGCTCAGATACACCAAAAATGCGCCGGAAGGGGGTGCGCTCTCTACTGTGCAAGCCAATCATCTCTCTTAGAATCTCCATAAGCGATTGAATGTATTAAAAAAGGAGAGACAAAGATAAAAAAAATACAATGAAATAAAGACCATAATTAAAC
>WGBN01000250.1 GCA_015494245.1 Saprospiraceae bacterium
ACAGGTGTGTGGATTCGGCTGCAAGATACGCCCTTTTTTTAAAAGAGAGGTACTTTTTGTTGAGAAATCGGTCATTTTTTTAATTATTTGCCTTTCGGCAAATGAAGACCTACCTTTGCCCCATGAAAAAACGAGTTTGCAGTGGTATGCTCATGCTTCTGCTCGGATTTGGCCCGGGCATTTCCTCCTGCACTTATCAGCCCTATGCTCAGGGCGAGCGCCTTTATCTGAGTCAATGTGCAGATTGCCACATGGACGATGGAAGCGGACTGGAACAGCTCATTCCGGCCCTTGCCGGCAGCAAGTTTCTGCTGTCAGAGGGTGCCGAAGTCGCCTGCCTGATTAAATTGGGAGCGAAAGACACTTTGGTCTGGCGCGGGAGGACTTTTTACGGCGACATGCCTCCCCACCCCAATTTGAACGCCACGGAAATCACCAACATCCTCAACTATGCCCGAAACGCCTGGGGCAATCAGGCCCCGCCCATCAAAGTGCAGGAGGTGGAAGAAGTCTTGCTAAAATGCAAAAGGTAAAGCTCGTTTTGTAATCCATTGGGCATTCAGGCTAAAAAACACCGGCCCGGCTTTCTATTTCTCACAGAAAGATGGTACTTTAGCGGCTGATGAAAAAAACCAATTTGCACTTATGAAGAAGTTATTCGGCACTCTATCCTTTTTCCTCGCGGCCCTCAGTCTTTTTGCCCAGCCTGCCAATGACGATTGCAACGGCATCATTGATCTCGGTGTGGCGCCTTACTGCCCCGATACCGTCTTTTTTACCAATGAAAATGCCACTGCAACGGATATCGGCAACGACAATGTCCCGGGCGTCAATGGTTGTATGGGGCTGGGGCCCATGCAACACGATGTGTGGTTTCAGTTTATCGCCTCAGATACCATTGCTGACTACACCATTGAAGTCATAGGTGTTACCGATGGCATGGGTTCTACGGCCATGATCATGCCGCAAGTGGCCATTTATCGCGGCGATTGTGAATTTGACGGCCTCCAATTGCTGGATTGCAACGCAGCTGACCTCAATGAAAGCAGCGTGCAGCTCAACGTCTCCGGCCTTACGCCCGGCCTGCCCTATTTCTTACGCATTACGGATTACTCCGAGAGTGCCACGCCCAACTGGGGCACCTTTAAGCTCTGTGTTCGCCCCAAAGACCCCGTCATCATCATTGACGACGATGTGGTTACAGACTTATGCATTGGCGAAGTCTATGACAGCGGCGGCCCCGATGGCGATTACAGCGCCAACGAAAACTACACCCTGACCATCCAGCCGCCGGCTCCGGTGGGATGTATCAATTTTACCTTCGAATACTACAACATAGACGAGTTCGGCGAGCAAATCATCTTTTACGACGGCCCAAGTACTTCTTCACCGGTCATCGCTACCATCACCGGCCAAAACTTCACAGACGGCGGTGGCGGCGCCGTCTGCTACCAGGTATCGGCAAGCAGCGGAGCGCTGACCATGCAATTCATCTCGGATGGCAGTGTTGAACTCGACGGCTTCCACGGCTATTGGGAGTGCTCCTCAGAGCCCTGTGAGCCTTATGCCCTGATACAAACAGAAGAGACCCAGGATACCTCTACCATCGTAGATGCTCTGACCAGTCCCCAGACTCAATTGACCATCACCAACATCAACTGTCCAAATGGCGCTATGGGCGTTTTCAGCCAGGGCGATCTCACCGACCTGGGCTTAGAAAAAGGCCTGTTGCTTACTTCCGGAAGTGTAACAGGCGTCTCCAATCCCGGCAGCTTTTTCACCAGTCAGGGCAATGGCGCCCCCGGAGATGCCGACCTGGACTTCCTCTCCAACCTGCCCGGGGGAAATGGCCAACCGTCCTTTGATGCCTGCATCCTCGAGTTGGACGTCTATGTAGCTACCGATGAACTCAACTTTGAATACGTATTTGGCTCCGAAGAGTATCCCGAATATGTAAATACTTCTTTTAACGACATCTTCGCCTTCCTCATATCAGGCCCCGGCATTACAGGTATCCCGGGCCTCAACGGGCAAGACAACATCGCCGTACTGCCACCACCCATCAGCGTCCCCGTAGAAATCAACAGCGTCAACAACCTCCAAAACTGGGAGTATTACCGCAACAATCTCGATGGCCCCAGCGTAGCTTATGACGGCCTCACCTCCGACTACCTCGGCGTTAAAAAGAGCCTCACGGCCCATGCCAATGTCATCCCCTGCAATACCTACCACCTCAAACTGGCCGTGGCTGACCGTGGCGACGGAGTGTTTGACTCAGGCGTCTTCATCTCCGACATCCGAGGCTCGCATCCGGTAGCCAGCATTGATTCTCAAAATGGCGTGGATTACCTGGCTGAAGAATGCACACTCGTGCCAGACTTTGTCATCTTCCAGTTGAACGAACCCGCTCAGGATACCCTTACCTACGAAGTGCAAATCACCGGAACGGCAACGCCCGATTTGGATTATACCACCACAGTGCCCAACCAAATCACCTTCCTGCCCGGGCAAACCACGCAGACCTTTCAAATTGCCGTCTTGTCTGATGGCATTCCCGAAGGCGAAGAGTACGTAACTTTTTCGCTCGTCAAGGATTTTGGCTGCGGCGAGGTGGTATTGGATTCGGTCTCCATACAGATTTTCGATGAGTTGCAGGTCGAAATACTCCACGGTGTGGATACGGCCTATGTCTGCCAGGGAGGCAGCCTCAACATCAGCGCCACGGGTGCCGCCAGCTATTTCTGGACGCCCATCAGTGTGTTTGACAATCCCGGTATTCCCAATCCCGTCGTTACGCCTCCGCAAAGCATGTTTGTATATGTGGCAGGCACCGTCGGCCCCTGCGTGGATATGGACTCCACCTGGCTCGAAGTCCTCGACCCCACCCTCGGCATAGGCACTCAGGACCCCACAGGAATCTGTCAGGGCGATACCGTGTTCCTCTTTGCCAGCAACAATGTGGGAAATTCCAACTTAAACTGGACGCCCTTAGATGGCATCGTCAGCGACCCCACTCAACCGGGGATTTTTGTAGCTCCTCAACAGACGACCACCTATTCCGCCAGCGTAGAGATCGAAGGTTGCAGCGCTTCGGATGAAATCACCATCTTTGTTGACACCTTCGATCCGGGCATGCTGACGACCTCCGACACCACCATCTGCCAGGGATACCCCGTGCAGTTGGCAGCTCCCATTTCACCGGACACCAGCACCACCACTTATCTGTGGCTGCCTCCGCTGTACTTAGACAATCCCAACATTGCAGGAGCCACAGCTATGCCGGAAACGGACATCACTTACACCCTCTTTTCCGTAAGCCAAAACGCTTATTGTGCCGATACGGCCAGCATCAGCATCGAAGTCATTCCGGCAGATGTAACCATCATACAACCCCAGGAAGATTATCTCGAAATCTGCCTCGGAGATTCCGTACAAATCAACACTACAACGACGCATTCGGGCATCATGTGGACGCCCTCCGACTGGCTGAGCGACCCTGCTTCCGAAAATCCGGTCGCCACACCTGAAGAATCGGTTACCTATGTGGCCTCGCTGCAAGTCGGAGAATGCATTGTTTACGACTCCCTGCACATTCGCGTAGATTCTTTACCCGATCTGACCATCATGGCTGACAGCCTGAAAGATCCTTACTGTGCAGGCGAACAGGTCATCCTCTTCTCCGATACGTATGACCCCGTCAACTTCCCTGACATCATGCACCAGTGGCAACCTGATAATGCGGGCCTGCTCACTTCCGATACGCTCTTCAACCTGGTATTGTTGCTGAGCGATACCATCACCATGACGCGCTACACCAACAATCATGCCTGCGCGGACAGCGCCAGCATAACGCTCAATGTGATTCCCACGACAGCTCTGGAAGTTACGCCCACAGATACCACCATTTGCCCGGGCAGCTCCGTGCAATTAGAGGCCAGCAGCCCCATAGAAGTAACGGAATGGACCTGGGAGCCGGCTCTGGGCCTCAGTTGTACCGATTGCCCCAATCCGGTAGCAACGCCTCCTACAACGACCCAGTATAGCGTCTCGGCCGACATCCAGGGCTGTGCCTCGCAAGGGCCACCCGTGCTCATTACGCTCTACCCGCAACCACAATACCAATTTGCAGACCCCGCAGCCATTTGCGCCGGAGAAAGCATAGAACTCAACCAGATTACCGACCCCAACGCGACCTACTCCTGGTCTGTGGACGGCAATGAGTTCAGCACCGAGCCGCAGCCCGTCGTCAGCCCTGCTGAAACGACGACCTATACCCTGCTCATTCAGTACCTCGATTGCGAACCGGTCGAAGACCAAATCACGGTGGAGGTCGTACAAGAACCTCAACTGACCGTTAGCGAAGACCAAAAGATCTGCCTGGGCCAATCCGTCACCCTGACTGCCGATGGCGTCGTCAGCGGTTCTTACTCCTGGCAGCCGGGCAACGAAAATACGGCCAGCATCCAGGTAACTCCTTCTCAATCGGGTTGGTACGTGGTAACTTTTGAAGATGCCGCCGGTTGCTTCGTAACCACCGATTCCGTTTTCGTGGATGTCGGCGAGGGCTTCTTTGTATCCGAGATTACGGCCGAGCCCGATACGGTTTTTGAAGGCGATCCCCTCCTTCTCAATGTGTTGACCGATCCTGCTACCCTGCTCGATCCCGCCTACGCCTGGTTCTTCTCAGGTGTGGACCCCGTTGGCGACAATGCCGCACAAATAAGCGTCATTGCCCCGGGCATTGAAGACAACGAGACTGAAGCTGTCTCCGTTTACTACCAGGTAGTCATCACCGATGGCTATGGCTGCACAGATACAGCCAGTGTGAACGTACTGGTTTACAACAGCCTCTACGCCATCCCACAACTCTTCACGCCCAACGATGACAACCACAACGACACTTTTAAGATCTACCACACCGAGGGAGGTATCGAAGTCCTCACCTTCAATATTTACAACCGTTGGGGACAATTGGTCTATGGCAACGAAGACGGCAAAGCCGAATGGGACGGCACCCAAAACGGTCAGCCGGCACCCAGCGACGTCTATGTCTATTACGCCGAAATTCGATTGGGCGATGGCAGAATCGTCGTCGAGAAAGGAGATGTTACCCTTTTGAGATAAATTTTTGTCCGGCTTACGCCAAATGAAAACTGTAGAGCGCAGACATGCCGCTCTACAGTTTTTTTTTGCCATCTTTGCAGCCTCTCAGTCATTCAAATGAGACAGAGACCTTGAGTACTTTTACAACGCAGAGCTGATATGAGAACATGGCTATTATTCGCAGCAGTATTTTCTTTCTTCGCTTTTCAGGCACAGGCCCAAAACGGAAGCATTCGCGGACACGTATATGACCGCGAATCGGGCGAGCCCATCATCTACGGCACAGTGCAACTCTTTAGCCAAAGTGATACCCTGGGGGTAAACTCCGACATAGAGGGCTTCTTCAGTTTTGGAAATTTGCCGAAAGGCAACTATAAACTGCTGATCACTTACGTGGGCTATGACTCTCTGAGTTTAGACATTCAACTCAAAGCAGGCCAGATTTTTTATCAGCAATTCTACATGAATGAAAGCAGCATCAACTTAGGCACCGTACAAGTCTCTGCCCGCAAGAGCACTGCCAAAACCGATGTGCAAATCTCCAAATTAAAAGTCTCACAAAAAGAAATTCGCTCGCTCCCCTCCGTGGGTGGCGAACCTGATATTGCCCAGTACCTGCCGGTCTTGCCGGGCATCATCAGTACCGGAGACCAGGGAGGTCAATTGTACGTGCGGGGCGGATCGCCCATCCAAAACCTCATCCTGCTCGATGGCATGACCATCTACAACCCCTTTCACTCCATAGGCTTTTTCTCCGTTTTTGAAACGGACATCATTCGCAATGTGGACGTCTTGACGGGGGGCTTTGGAGCCTCTTACGGAGGCAGAATATCGGCCATCATTGACATCCACACCAGAGAAGGCAACAAAAAGCACTTCGCCGGCAAAGTTTCCGCCAACCCCTTCCTGGGAAAAATCTTATTGGAAGGCCCCCTCAAAAAACTCACCGAAAGCGGAGGTGGAAGCGTCTCTGTACTTTTCACGGCCAAGCAATCTTTGATTGATAAAACCTCACCCGTTCTCTATCCCTATGCCGAGTCTGTCATTCAGAGCAACAGCGGTTTGCCGTATCAGTTTACAGACGTTTACGGCAAGCTCTCTGCCCTGGGTGGAAACGGGAGTAAAGTGGAAACCTTTGGATTTCGCTTTGCCGACCGCGTGGACTACTCCATCGCTTCTCTGGCCTGGTTGTCATCCGGAGGTGGAGCGACCTTTAAGCTGGTGCCTCCCAACTCCAACCTCATCATGGGGGGCAACATCACCTTTTCAGATTACAACATCAGCCTGCAGGAGCAAGACAACAGCCCCCGCCAAAGCCGCATCAGCACCTACTCCGCCCAACTCGACTTCGGCTACTTCGGCTACAACAACGAACTCCACTACGGCTTTGCTTTCAACGGGCTTTCCACCGATTTTCAGTTTCGCAATTTTCTCGGGGTAACCATTCAGCAACAGGATTTTACCACGGAGTTGGCCGGCTTCATCAATTACCGCCAAAAATTGGGCAAACTCATCATCGAGCCCGGCCTGCGGGTACAGATGTATGCCTCTCAACAGGAGACTAAACTCGAACCGCGCTTTGGCGCCAAGCTCAACGCTTCAGATCGCCTGCGCTTTAAATTCGCCGGAGGCCTGTACTCGCAAAACCTCCTCAGCACCGTCAATGAACGCGATGTGGTCAACCTCTTTGTCGGCTTCCTCTCCGGCCCTGAGCAAACCATTTACGAACCCGGAACCCAAACGCCCACCAAAGACCAACTCCAAAAGGCATTTCACGCCGTAGGTGGCCTGGAATTCGACCTCAGCCCACAGCTTGAACTCCAACTCGAAGCCTATCACAAAGGCTTCACCCAACTCATTGAGCTCAACCGCAACAAACTCACACCTCAAGACCCCGACTACTCCGCCATTGAAGGAAAAGCCCAGGGCTTAGACCTCTCCCTGCGATACGAAGCAGCCAACACCTATCTCTGGCTCACTTACTCCCTCGGGCAAGTGTTGCGCAACGATGGCGAACAAACCTTTCCCACCATCTTCGACCGCCGCCACAACATCAATCTGCTCTTTACCTATGCCATGGGCGAAAACAAAGACTGGGAATTCAGCCTGCGCTGGAACTACGGCTCCCCCTTCCCCTTCACCCAAACGCAGGGCTTCTATGGACAACTCAACTTTGTGGAAGAGGGCCTCAATACCAATCCCGCAACAGCTAACCCACCCATTGGCATCCTCTATGCCGAAGAGCGCAATGGCGGACGACTGCTGCCCTATCACCGCCTCGACCTGTCTTTGAAAAAGACCTTCGACTTCGGCCTCGAAATCATCGCCAGCGTAACCAATGCCTACAACCGCAAAAACATCTTCTACATAGACCGCCGGACAGCCAAACGCGTAGATCAACTCCCCTGGCTGCCTTCGCTCGGGCTTTCTTACTCCTGGTAAGTAAGCTGATGTGATTCAATATTTCTCGCAAAGACGCTAAGACGCTAAGACGCTAAGGTTCTTCCTTTGCGACTTTGCAGCCCTTCGGCTCCGCTCAGGGCAACGCTTTGCGAGAGTTTTTTGCTCACAAAATCGAGAGAGACTTTTTAAGGAGACCCTAAGTGAAAGCTGTTTGCCAAATACCTCTTTTTTCGTTTCTTTGCCACAGCAAAGCATATCAAATATGCCTCTCATAAGCGTTAACCTCTTTTATCAACTCTAAATCAATTTGTATGAATCGTCTCTTAATGGTTGCCCTGCTTGCAACCTTTCTCTTCACAGGGTGCATAGACATCGTTGAAGAGCTTTACCTCAATGCCGACGGCTCCGGCACCTACACCATCACCACAGACATGAGCGCTTTCATGAGCCAGGAAATGAAAGACCTCATGAATGCCGGAGAAGAAAATGGCGAGGAGCAAGAACAGGAAGAAGAACCTCCCATCGAAATAGACTCCGTACTCATGCTCAAAGATTTGAATCCCGAAGCTTTTGCTGCGCTCGAACGCCCGGAAGTCTTCAAGACAGCAAGCATGCATCTGATTATGAGCGACTCCCAGGAGAAGATGATCATCACGTATCAACTGGATTTCGAAAACATTGACGACATCAACTACTTCCGCCAGCACCTTTCAGCTTTCTCAGAAGATGAAGAAATGGGCATGGCCTCGGGAGGAGGAATGCTCCCAAGCGTAGATGCCAACCTCTTTGACATGAAAGGCAAGAAAACCTTAATCCGCTATGCCGCCGAAAACAGCGGGCAGGAAGAACTCAGCGAAGAAGACCTCTCCATGATGGAAATGATGTTTAGCGATGGCACTTACAAAACCATCTACCACTTTCCGGGCAAGGTCAAGTCAACGACCATTCCCGATGCCAAAATCGAAGGGAATACGCTGAGCCTGGAAGTGCCCGTATTAGACGTGATGAAGGGCGAAGCCAAATTGGATGGCTCCATCAAATTCAAAAGGCATTAAAAGTACTCGTTGTATTGCGGGGCAGTGCCCCGCAATTACAGCATGAAAAACAGGTCTATGGAATACCGCTACCTCGGAAAATCCGGTCTGCAAGTCAGTGCCTTTTCACTGGGTTCCTGGCTCACTTTTGGCAAGCAAATCGGCGATGACGTGGCCGAACAATTGATGATTACGGCCTATGAAGCCGGCGTCAACTTTTTTGACAATGCCGAGATCTATGCCCGCGGCGAGTCAGAACGCGTCATGGGGCGCATCCTGAAAAAAATGAATTGGCCGCGCTCCTCCTATCTCGTTTCCAGCAAAGTCTTTTTTGGCTATGAAGACGACCTGCCCAATCAACGGGGCCTGAGTCGCAAACACATTTTCGAAGCCTGCGATGCTGCCCTTCAACGCCTGCAGGTCGAATATCTCGACCTCTACTTCTGTCATCGCCCCGACCCGCACACACCCATTGAGGAGACGGTCTGGGCCATGAATGACTTGTTGCGGCAGGGCAAAATCTTCTATTGGGGCACCTCCGAATGGTCCGCCCAGGAAATCATGGAAGCACACATGGTCGCCCGCCAATACAACCTCATCGGGCCGGTCATGGAACAACCTCAGTACAACCTCTTCCACCGCAAGCGGGTCGAAGAAGAGTACAAGCGCATTTACGAAAGCACAGGCCTGGGTCTGACCATCTGGTCGCCTCTCGCTTCCGGAACGCTCACCCCCAAATACCTCAAAGGCATGCCCGGCGAACTGACACGCCTGCAAATGGAGAAC
>WGBN01000251.1 GCA_015494245.1 Saprospiraceae bacterium
CCACCGGCTCCTGCAAAAAGAAGACGGAGCCTATAAAAAACTCTACCAAACGCAATTCGCCGAGCTAACCAAAAATCCGTGAACTTGTTATATTCGTAGTGCGAAGCGGGTGGTTTTCGCTTTCGCTAAATGAAACCTCAACTTCAGGAGCCGTTTTTGCCGGCTTTCGCCAAATGCTATAACGGCTTGCGCCAAACAGAATCAAAACTCATGGCAAAGCAAAATTCTTCTTTTTTCAGTCCGAATACCCTGGTGGGATTGCTCGTTGCCGCCGTGGTATTGTTCGTGCTTTTCGTGCTGGCCCGGGGCATTTTCTGGTTGCTGTCTTTGCTGGCGCCGGTCTTCCTCATCGCCGCGCTTTTTCTCGACCACAAAGTCTTTTTGCGCTATGGCAAATGGATAGGGCGGCTGTTAAAAGAACGCCTGCCTATGGGATTGCTCCTCATTTTTTTGACCGTGGTTGCTTACCCCCTGGTGGCAGCCATGCTCTTCGGCCAGGCCTACCTCAACTACCAACTCAAGGACAAACCCGAAGCAGAAGAGCCGGATGAATACATCGCCTTCCGGGAAGTGGAAGAACTCGAGCTGAAATCTCCCCGCAAAGAACCCCTGCGCCGGAGCAAGGACGAATACGACGAGTATGAGGAGCTGTTCGATGATTGAAGGGTAGCGTTTTTTTGTACTTAATACCCCCCGAAAACTCCGGAATATGCTCCAAATACGAGAAGTCCAATCCCGCTCCGAGTTGCGCCAATTCGTTCGCTTCCCTTTCGGGCTTTACAAAGACAACCCTTATTGGGCGCCCCCTCTGATAGCCGATGAAATGCGCACCCTGAGCCCTGAGGACAATCCGGCATTTGACGAAAGTGAAGCCCTCCTCCTGCTCGCCCAAAAAGACGGTCGGACTGTGGGGCGCATCGCCGGCATCATCAACCACTTTGAAAATGAGCAGTTGGGCCGCATGCACGCGCGCTTCGGCTGGCTGGATTTTATAGATGACCGCTGCGTCAGCAAGGCGCTGTTGGAGGCCGTAGAGCAGTGGGCGCGGGAAAAAAACATGCGTTACCTCAAGGGCCCCGAGGGCTTCACCAACCTCGATCGCGCCGGCATGCTCACCTGGGGCTTTGACAAACCCTCTACCTTCATCACCCTCTACAACTACCCCTACTATCCCGAACATCTCGAAGCCCTGGGCTTTGAAAAAGAAGTAGATTGGGTGGAGTACGAAATCCCCGTGCCCAAACAAATTCCCGAAAAAATCAACAAGCTGGCCGACCTCATCCAAAAGCGATACGACCTGCAATCCATCCATCTGCGCAAAAAAAAGGAGCTCAAAGAATACCGCGAAGCTTTTGCCGACTTGTTGGTGGATACCTATAAAGAACTGCACGATTTCGTTCCCTTCACACCCCGCCAAATCGAGTGGTACATAGACCAATTCATGGACGTACTCGAACCCGATCTCATCTGTCTCATCAAAGATGCAGAAGAGCGTCCCATAGCCTTTGGCATTGCCATGCCCTCACTCACCCGCGCAGCACAAAAAGCCCGCGGGCGCCTCTTTCCCTTCGGCTTTCTGCATTTTCTCTACGCCCTGAAGTTCTCCAAAAAAGCCGACCTCCTGCTCGTGGGCATACGCCCCGAATGGCGCAACAAAGGCCTCAACGCCCTCATCTTCCGCGAAATGCTCAGCCGCTTCATAGCTCGCGGCATCACCTCCGCCGAGTCCAATCCCGAACTCGAAGATAACCATCGCGTCCAAAACATGTGGCGAAAATATCAACCGAAGTTGATTAAGAAGAGGAGGATATTTATTAAGGGGTTGATTTTTTAGTTTACTGTTTATAATCAACTGTTTACAGTTGGGTTTATTGGTTGTTTGTTGCTTGGTGGGTTTTTGTTTAGTGTTTAGGGTTGCGGTACTCTTGCTTTTTTATGGGGCTGAAGCCCGCCCCACCGGCTCGTCGCGTTTGTTACGTTCTACATCCCACAGATCCAATCTCCAAAAACATTCAGGCCACCCCGACACCTCTTTTTACGTATGGTACAGCAAAGTCTTTCTATTGAGAAACCGCATAAAACGAGAGGAGTATCCAATGAGCCAAATCACCACTTTTCGTAAAATACTTGTAGCCAATCGCGGAGAAATAGCCATTCGCGTTTTGCGGGCTGCTTCTGAACTTAAGCTTAAAACTGTAGCTGTTTACACTTACGAGGATCGCTATTCGCTGCATCGCTATAAGGCAGATCAAAGCTATCAAATAGGGCAGGAGGGAGAGCCGTTAAGGCCATATCTCGATATAGATGAGATGCTCTTTATTGCTAAAAAATGCGGCGTAGATGCTATTCACCCGGGTTATGGTTTTCTTTCGGAAAACGTGGATTTCGCCCGTCGCTGTGCAGAAGAAGGCATTGTTTTTATTGGGCCGGAGCCGGAGGCTATGAAAAAGGTGGGCGACAAAATTTCTGCCAAAGAGCTGGCAAGAAAACTCAACCTCCCCCTCATAGAGGGCAGCCGGATAGCGCTCAACGACCTCCAAACCGCCCTGCAGGAAGCCCGGCGCATTGGTTATCCGCTTATGCTCAAAGCAGCTTCGGGCGGAGGAGGCCGGGGTATGAGGATCGTTCGAAATGACGAGCAACTGAAAACGGTCTTTGATGCCGCCCGCAGCGAAGCCCTTTCCGCTTTTGGAGACAATACGGTTTTCTTTGAAAAATTCATCGAGAACCCCAAACACATCGAAGTCCAAATCCTTGGCGATCAATACAACAACCTCGTCCATCTCTTCGAACGCGATTGCTCCGTACAAAGGCGCTACCAAAAAGTGGTCGAAATAGCACCCAGTCCCAATATAGGCGAAAAAACCAGAGAAAAACTCTACGACTATGCCCTGCGCCTGATGAGAGCCGTCAATTATTCCTGCGCCGGTACTGTAGAATTTCTCGTGGACCAAAACGAAAACATCTATTTTATTGAGGTCAACCCACGCATTCAGGTAGAGCATACCGTTACCGAAGAAATTACCGGCATAGACCTCGTGCGGGCCCAGTTTCTTATTGCCATGGGCTACCCTTTAACACACCCTTTGCTACGCCTGTACTCTCAGGCACACATCAATCGCTATGGCTATGCCATCCAATGCCGCATCACCACAGAAGACCCTGCCAATGACTTTCAGCCCGATTACGGCACCCTCATCGCCTATCGCTCTGCCAGTGGCTTTGGCATACGCCTCGATGCCGGCAACGCCTATGCCGGCGCCATCATTTCGCCCTATTTCGACAGCCTGCTCGTCAAAGCCACTGCCTGGGGACGCACCCTGCAGGGAGCTTCTGCCCGCATGCACCGTGCTCTGCGCGAATTCCGCGTGCGCGGCGTCAAAACCAACATCGGCTTCCTGCTCAACCTCCTTCAACACGAAACTTTCCTCAAAGGTGAAGCCACCGTCAATTTTATCAAAAGTCATCCCGAACTCTTCCATCTGCGCAAACTTCACGACCGCGGTACCAAAGTACTCAAATACCTGGCCGAAGTCATCGTAAATGGCAATCCCGATGTGAAGTACGTAGATGCAGAACACAACAAGCGCTTCCGCAAACCCATGCTCCCCCCACTGCCCAATCATACAGAAAAACTCCCCAAAGGCAGCCGCGACATCTTCCTCAAAAAAGGAGCCGACGGGCTGGTCAACTGGCTCAAAAAACAAAAAGCCATTCAATATACCGATACCACTCTGCGCGATGCTCACCAATCCCTCATGGCTACCCGCATGCGCACCTACGACATGCTGCAAATGGCCCAACGCTTCGCCCAATACCATGGCGCCGAAGTCTTTTCCATGGAAGTGTGGGGTGGCGCCACTTTCGACGTAGCCCTCAGATTCCTCAAAGAAAGCCCTTGGAAACGCTTGGAATTGCTGCGCCAGGCTATACCCAACATCCTCTTCCAAATGCTGCTGCGGGGAAGCAATGCCGTAGGTTATACCGCCTATCCCGATAATCTCGTAGAGCGCTTCATCGAAAAAGCTCATGAAACAGGTATAGACCTCTTCCGAATCTTCGACAGCCTCAACTGGGTGGAAAACATGCAGGTCAGCATCCGCAAAGTCCGCGAAATAGGAGCCATTGCCGAAGCTTGCATCTGCTACACCGGTGACCTGGCTAACCCTAAAGAAAAAAAATATACCCTTGACTATTACCTCGACCTGGCCCGCCGCCTCGAAGACGAAGGCGCACACATCATAGCCATCAAAGACATGGCAGGCCTCCTCAAGCCCCAAGCCGCCCAAATACTTATCCAAGCCCTTAAAGAAACTGTCAGCACGCCCATCCACCTGCATACCCACGACACCTCTTCCATCCAGGCCGCAACTTACCTCAAAGCCATTCAAAGTGGCGTGGATGTCATAGACGTAGCCCTGGCCTCTATGTCGGGCCTGACTTCTCAACCCAACTTTAACAGCATCGCAGCCATGCTGCAAGGCCACGAGCGGGAGCAAAAAATAAACCTCCGCAGTCTCAACCTCTTCAGCAGCTATTTCGAAGCCGTAAGAGAATATTACTACCCCTTCGAAACCGAACTGCGCGCCGGCACAGCAGAAGTCTATGAACATGAAATCCCCGGAGGTCAATACTCCAACCTTCGCCCCCAGGCACGCGCCCTTGGGCTCGAAGACCGCTTCGAAGACATCAAGAAAAATTATCGCATCGCCAACGAATTGCTCGGTAACATCATCAAAGTAACCCCCTCTTCCAAAGTCGTAGGAGACCTCGCCATGTTCATGTCCACCAACGACCTCACCAAAGAAGACATCCTCGGCTCCAAAGCCCAAACTCTTGACTTTCCAGACAGCCTCAAAGCACTCCTGCGTGGCGACCTCGGCCAGGCAAGTGGAGGCTTCCCCAAAAAATTGACCAAAATTGTGCTCAAAGGAGAAAAACCCTACAAAAACCGCCCCAATGCCCATCTCAAACCCGTAAACTTCCAAAAAGAATTGCCCGAATTTTATGCCCGCTTCGGCAAGCACTATGACGAACGCGACTTCCTCTCCTTCAAACTCTACCCCAAAGTCTTCCAGGACTGGCACCAACATCGCGAACAATACGGCGAAATGCACATCCTCCCCACACCGCCCTTTTTCTATGGGCTTTCGCCAAATGAAGAAATCCTCGTTACCCTCGAAGAAGGCAAAACCATCATCGTCCGCTTCCTCAACCTTACCGAACCCAACGAACAGGGCAACAGACTCGTATTCTTCCGCATCAACGGCCAAACCCGTGCCATAGAAGTACACGATAAAAACCAGGAAAACAAAGCCATAGCCCATCGAAAAGCCGAAAATGAAAACGAAATCGGCTCCCCACTACCGGGCCTCCTCGCCCGCATCTTCGTCCAAACAGGCGATCAAGTAGATGTCAACACCCCACTCTTCGCCATCGAAGCCATGAAAATGGAAAGCACCATTACCTCCCACCGCAAAGGCATCGTCAAAGCCATCCACCTCAGCGAAAAATCCATGATCGAACAAGGAGACCTCATCGTAGAATTGGAAGCACAAATAACGAACTAAATCGAACTGCAATGCCACACCCGTCACGTGTCACGTCCGTCCCGTTTTTGTTTCTCGCGAAGACGCAAAAATGAAGACGCAAAGACGCTAAGGAGCCCGTGTTCAAACATGGTTGAGCTATGATTGTCACGATTGTCACGTTTGTCACGTTTGTCACGCTCATCGTCAGTATCAGGATTTACAGGATTATAGGATTACACGGATTTTTTATTTGAGGCTAAGCTGCTTATGATTGTCACGTGTCACGTCTGTCACGTCTGTCACGACCACCTTGCTAAACAACGAACCAACAATACACGATACACGACACACGATACACGATACACCGCCCTCCGATTCCCCCGATTTCCCCGATTTCACCATTTTTACCATTTTCACCATTTTCACCAAAATTAAAACATTTTGTGTATATTTGCTGCAAATCTTTCACTTTTAAAACACTCCATCATGAAAATTCTAAAAACCCTGCTGCTCATCATCGCCGTATTGCTGGCTATTTTCCTCATCCTCGGGCTGATTGCGCCCCGCAAGGTGGACGTCTCCCGCGAGCTGGTGATCAATGCCCCTGTTGAAAAAGTTTTTGGCACCGTCAACGAACTGAAGACCTGGGAGCACTGGTCGCCCTGGCGGCAAAAAGACAGCACCCTAAAGGTTACTTACGGAGAAAAGACCTCCGGCGAAGGCGCTTCTTACAGCTGGACCAGTGAAAACTCCGGCTCCGGCAAATACACCATTGCCAAAGTCAATCCGCCGCACGAACTCATCTCGGCCATTCAGTTCGAGATGCAGGGCAATGAGGGCGAAGGCTACTGGGAATTTGAAGAGCAGGGCACCGGCAGCACCAAAGTACAATGGGGACTGCGCTTTGACATGCCCTATCCCTTCAATGCCATGCTCCTCTTCCAGGACATGGACGGCGCCATAGGCCCCGATTTTGAACTCGGCCTCGACAAGCTCAAAGCCTACATCGAAGAGCAGGCTGAAATGATCAACGACCTCACCGTTAAGAAAGAGCCCTGGGGTAAAAAACACTACCTCGCAGTCCGCAAAGATGGCGCAAAGTGGGAAGAAATCCCCAACCTGATGTCAGCAGCCTACGCCCAAATCGGCGCTTTCCTCGGGCAAAACGGCATCACGCCTGCCGGCCCGCCCGTTGCGCTCTATTATGCCTGGAATGAGGAAACCCAAACCACTGACATGGCCCCCGCCATGCCCGTAGCAGAGCTGCCCGATGCCATTCCGGAAACCCTGGCAGGCATCACCCTCGAAGCCGACTCTGCCCTCCTCATAGATTACTACGGCGACTACAATGGCATTGGCGCCGCCCACGAAGCTATGGATGCCTACCTCAAAGAGCATCAACTCAGGCACAGTACGCCCGTCATGGAAATTTACATGACCGATCCGGGCTCAGAGCAGGATGCCTCTCAATGGCACACGCAGGTCGTGTACCTCCTTGAGCTTTAAGCCGTCCTTATCCTTACGGGCGGGTTTCAGCCCGCCCGATTTCTCCAAAACACCAAACTAAACGTATCTTTGCATCTACCCTTTGGCGCTCACCCCTTATGGGCGGGCCGGCACGGCATTCTATACATCTATCC
>WGBN01000252.1 GCA_015494245.1 Saprospiraceae bacterium
ATCCCCAGGGTTTCAGCAGCAAGCGCTTTACGCCGTATCGCGTCAGCACCCGCGGCGTCCAGCGAAAAAACCAGGTATAGGAATCGTAATTCGTGCGGCGAATAAACCCCAGGGCAGGCTCAAAGCCTTTCCTCATGCTGCCGATGGCCATAAAATTGTCAATCAGGTCATTGGGATAATCTGCATAAATCCGGTAGGTGAAGGCATCAGAGTTAAAAGTGAAATCCTCGGCGCTCATCGTCCATTTGGCCCCGAGCGTCAAATTCTTATCTCCGAGAAATTTGGAGGTCTGATAGGCAGCATCGAGACCAAGGACCTGATTGGACACCTTATTGTTTATTTTGTTGGTAAAGATGCCGCCAACATAGGACTGCTCAGCCAAATCGTATTTGTAGCGCAAAACGGTGTTGTTGGTCGCTGAAATGGAATCGGCCGCACCTTCCTCAATGTTTAAAAAGCCGATGTTGCTCCTGCCGACCTTGCCAAAAAGACGGGCGCCCGCCAGCAAGGGTATCTGACGACCATTTTCAACGCCGATTTCACGCGAGTAAAAAGCGCTGTTTCTGTCTCCGAGGTAATAGCTGAAGTTGTCTGAGCCTTCCAAGAAGAACTGCCGCTTCTCCGGATAAAAAACGCTGAAGCGCGACAAGTTCACCGGTATCCGGTCGGCTTCTACCTGGGCAAAATCCGTGTAGGTGGTTAAGTTGAGTTTCAGCGTCGGCGACAAGCTGACGTTTAAGTCTCCTCCGACCTTAAAGGGATGGGCCGGCGCCTCCCCCTCAAAATGCCGCAATCCTGCGAGGAGATAGGGCTTCGCTTCAAATTTTTTGGCGTAAGCCACATCCCTGATACCTTTTAACAGGCCGGCATTGGCAATGGAATAAATGGAGTAATCTCTCGACCAGCCCTGCCACAGGGCCTGCTCGTTTTCAGAGACGATATCGCGCTCAAAATTGATCGCCCAATTCAAAATGCTGTCCTTCTTGAATTGCAGGGTGCTGAAGGGGATGTACAACTCGGCAAACCAACCCTGTTCGTTGACCTGGGTGCGCACATCCCAGACGCCATCCCAGTCCTCATTGCCATCTTCTCCGCTATACACCTGGATGTCTGCCCGCGCCCCGCTCGGATTGGTGACAAACAAATAGCCCGTTCGATGGTCATCAAACGGGCCGATGATGATCTGAAAATTATCGTCTGAGCGATAATTGAAATCCTGTACCATATTTTTGGAGACGATCTTCGAAGGGTCTTTTTGATAGCACCAGATGCCAAAGTAAAGGGTGTTGCGGTCATACAGCACAGCCACTTCGGTGCGCTCTGTAGCGGGCTGTCCAAAATCCAAATCGCGTTGCGTAAAATTCCGGATGTGCTGCGCCTTTTGCCAAACCTCTTCATCGGGCATGCCGTCCCAGTTGATGGCTTCATGGATGCGATAAGGAAGGATCTCATCCGGCTCGGAATGCTGGGCATAAAGCCCTGCTCCTCCAAAAGCAAATGCCCATAAGAGGAGCATAAAAAGCCCGCCCTGTTTCAAACACCTATGTTTCATGACAGATGGGTCTATGGAGCGAAACATCTTCTGCACTGCTTCAGCCTTCTTCCACTCCGGCAAAGGTACAAAACGCCATAGCCTCAATACTCCATCCGATCAAATTTCCCTAACTTTGAGCCACGAAACAGCAGGCCCTGCCTGCACAAACCACAAACTATGGTTTTTTTGGAGTTTGAAAAGCCTTTGGAAAAGCTCTATGAGCAGCTTGAGAAAGTCAAGGAAGTCGGAGCTGAAGGTGTAGTGGACGTCAGTCCCATGATAGCGGAATTGGAAAGCAAAATCAAGGCTACAGCCAAAAAGATATACAGCAACCTCAACGGCTGGCAACGCGTACAACTCGCCCGCCATCCCAATAGGCCCTATACGCTCTTTTACATAGAGCAGATGTCCAAAAAATTCATCGAATTGCACGGCGACCGTTGCTTTGGCGACGACAAGGCCATCGTGGGCGGACTGGCCAACATAGACGGGCAAACGGTGGTCATTCTGGGGCATCAAAAGGGCGTCAACACCAAGATGCGACAATACCGCAACTTCGGCATGCCCAATCCCGAAGGCTACCGCAAAGCCCTGCGCCTCATGAAACTGGCCGAACGCTTTGGCTATCCGGTCATCACCCTCATAGACACTCCGGGCGCCTATCCGGGCATTGAGGCCGAAGAACGCGGACAGGCCGAAGCCATCGCCCGCAACCTCTTTGAAATGGCGCAGCTCAAAGTGCCCATCGTCTCCGTCATCATCGGAGAAGGAGCTTCCGGTGGAGCCCTCGGAATAGGCCTGGGCGACCGCGTCTATATGCTGGAAAATACCTGGTATGCCGTCATCTCGCCCGAATCCTGCTCCTCCATCCTCTGGCGCAGTTGGGACTACAAAGAACAGGCCGCCGAAGCCCTGAAACTCACAGCCGAACACATGTACGAATTCGGCCTCATTGACGGCATCATCAAAGAACCCCTCGGCGGTGCCCACGCAGCCCCCGAAGAAATGGCCCGCACCCTCAAACGCCACATCAAAAAGGCCCTCGAAGAACTCATGCCCATGGACCCCGAAGAACGAATTGAAGCCAGAATCAACAAATACGGCTCTATGGGCGTTTATGAAGTCTTAGAGGAGAGTGATAAGCCCGAAACCAAAAAGAAAAAGACCAAAAGGGCAAAGAAAAAGTGAGATGGAAGTTGAGCTCGCCGCCCTTCCAAAAAAGAACGCATGTTTGAGAAACTACGCCAACATCTCTTTCAAAGAGACCTCCAAAAACGCCTGCAAACCCATAGCAGCAAACGCGCTTCCATGCCCTTAGAACGCGCACGCTATGTGGGCATCCTCTTCGACGGCACAAACTTAGATGAGCGCAAACCCGTATTGGCTTTCGCCAAACGCCTTAAAAAAGAGGGAAAACGCGTCAAATTGCTGGCCTTCATGGACAACAAGGCCGACAACAGCAACTTCCCCTTTAACAGCTTCAACCGAAAAGACATCAGCTGGCACTACATCCCCAAGTCGCAAGACGCCCGGGACTTTATGGAAGAGCCTTTCGACATCCTCATCAACCTCAGCCTCAGCCCCTCTCCCTGGATGAACTACCTCTCCAGCCTCTCCAAAGCCCGCTTCAGAGTGGGTACAGCAGACGCAGCGCCCGAAGCCTGCGACCTCATGCTCGACATGAGCAAAAGCGGAAATGTCGAAGAGTTTATCCGGCAAGCAGAGCGATATCTCGAAAAAATGCAAACCCACCGCAATGAAGTCTCCATCCCTTAAAGGCACAGGCGTAGCTCTTGTTACACCCTTCCGAAACGGAAAAATAAACTACCCCGCCTTTGCAGAAATCACAGAACGCGCCCTCAGCGGAAATACCGACTTCCTCGTCCCCCTCGGCTCTACCGGTGAAGCATCCACCCTTACAACGCGGGAGAAACAACAACTCCTCGAACTCTGCATTCAAATCAATGCAGGCAGAAAACCCATCGTGGCAGGACTCGGAGGCAATGACACCCAAAGCATGCGCCAACACCTGCAAAGCTTCGATTACAGCGGCGCCGATGCCATCATGATCAGCAACCCCGCCTACAACAAGCCCACCCAGGAAGGGCTCTACGCGCATTTCATGCGTTTGGCGGAAGCCTCTCCCCTCCCCATCCTCATCTACAACATCCCGGGCCGTACCTGCTCAAACCTGCTGCCCGAGACCGTTTTGCGTTTGGCGAAAGCCGGAAAAGAAAAATTCACCGGCATCAAAGAAGCCTCCGGAGATCTGCTCCAAATCATGCAAATCCTCGCCCAAAAACCGGAAAATTTCTCCGTACTCTCCGGCGATGACATGCTCACCCTGCCCCTCATCGCCTGTGGCGCCGATGGCGTCATCTCGGTCATGGCCAATGCCCTCCCCGGCAGATTCGCCTCTATGGTGCGCCTCGCCCGCGAAGGCCGCTTCGACCAGGCCCGCCAAATTCACAACAGCCTGCTGCCCCTCAACGAACTGCTATACCGCGAAGGCAATCCCGCCGGCATCAAAGCCGCCCTCGAAGCCCTCGGCCTCTGCTCCCGCAACCTGCGCCTGCCCCTCACCCCCGCCTCCGAAACGCTCTACCGGCAAATCGAAAAAACCGTCCTGGAACTGGTTAAAAGCAATTGAGCAGGAGTATTAAACCCTCAAAATACTCTTGCAAAATCCCTGGATTCATCTTAAATTTGTGGCTTATCACTACTGAATCCTGCACAAAAAACAAAGGGAGAACCATCCATGCAAGAACTCATCCAATACCTGAAATACAACAAAGTAAATGCAGCAAACCTGGCCGCCGAAACCAGCGACGAGCAAAACAACCCTCTCCCTAAAAGACTCATCTATACAACCATCCAAAGACATGCACGCGATTTCTTCAGGAAAGGCAGTCAACCCAAAATGATCGCCCTTTCAGGCCTGCGAGGTGTAGGCAAAACCACGCTCATGTGGCAAACGGCTCAATACGTTTACAACAACATCCACAAACACATTTACTTCATAAGCGCCGACACCTTAAAGCTGATGGGCTTTAATCTCTATCAAGCCATTCGTACTCTTGAAGAGCACATCCTCAAAAAGCCCCACTATAACGACAAGCGGCAGACCATAGGCCTGCCGCTGCATTGGTTCTTGTTGCTGTAAGGCTATTTCAAAGCTCATAGCTCAGCCCCAGAGAGAAGCGATGCCCGGCCTGAAAAGCCTGAAAAATATACTCCTGCCCGTGATAAGTAATGTTGCGCTTGCGAGTGCTGTCCAACAGATTCGCAGCACTGAAACTGAGGGAAAAGTGCCCCAAGCGCTGACTAAACGTAAAGTTGAGCTGATGAAAAGGTTGCTCATAGACGTCCGGCATAGCTCCTACCTGAACCAAAAACAAACTCGGCCCCTGCACATTGTAAGACAACTGAGCCTGCGTACCCCGCTCATTGCCATAAGCTATAAAAGCATTCACCAGATAAGGCGCCTGCCCAAAAAGTGGACGGCTATCCGATGCCTCGGGATCATGGAAACGGATGTTCTCCAACTCATTCGCAGGAATGCCGGCCGTCGAACGGATTAGGGATAAATTGCCTCCCGCACTAAAATCGCGAAGAGCATCTATAAATGTCAAACGCTTGCGAAACTCCATCTCTATACCACTCACCCGTGCAAAATCCACGTTCTGAAAGACCCACTCTCCATTCTTAGCTTCGGGATTGTTGGCCAGCTCAATGGGATTGGTAAAATCCTTGTAAAAAGCAGAGAAAATAAGCTTTTCGCCGGCAGAGATGAAGTACTCCCAACGCAAATCCAGATTGTCTATCCGGGTTCGCTTCAGATTTGGATTGCCCAACAAAAAGTTGTTGTTCAAAAACTCGTAAAAGGCCACATCGGAAATTTCGCGGAAAACCGGACGCGCAAGCGTGCGGTTGTAGCTAAAGCGAAGATTCATTTTGTCGGGGATCCACTCATAAATCAAACCTACCGCCGGCAAAAAATCCAGATCATCTAAAAGTGAAACCGGTACGGCGTCTTCATACCCCTGAAAGTTGATGCGGGCCTTTTCAGCTCTCAACCCTCCCACCATGCGCAGCGAAGAAGTAAGGGGCATCTCTGTCATGACATACGCCCCCAACACATAAGAAGAAGCGTAATAAGTGTTTTTGGGATTGGAGGCATCGGTTACGTAAATGCCATTGGGGTTTTGATCGGAAATGACATGTTCATCAGAAAAATAATCGTTAAAATCACCGCTAAAGGAGTTGCTCAAAGACTCAAACTGGTAGATGTGCTCATCAAAATGACGCGCTTTGTAATCGTAAGCGCCCCCTGCCTTCACCTTTGCTTTTTTGCCCGTCCAGTTCCTAAAAGAACGGGAAACATCTATTTTTCCGGAGCCCATCTGCTCATCCATATTGCGCCAGTAACGCGTTGGCACCAAACCGATGGAAGGCAAAATGGCATAAGTGCGCTCACCACCTGGGAGATCTTCATAAGCATTGTTCAAGAAGCGCAAATCGGGTTGCGACATCTTGCTCAGATTGTAGCTGCCTGCCCAATGCAATTGATATCGTCGGCTTTCGCCAAATGCATGAGAGCCATGTAGTTGCGCTGTGCTAATCCCCCTTTGTGTAAATGCCAGAAAACGCTCCTGATAACCGAGATTTTCAGAATACACATAACCTCCCTGCTCACGCGTCTCCTTAGTCCCTGAACCATTGTGCAGCAAAGTAATACCAACTTTGTTGAAATCATTCAACTTATAGGTGGCTGAAAAAATCCCTCCCAATAGTACATTTTCCGTACTTCGACTTACGTCAAATACTTCATCGCGTCCCAGAGAATCTACATCCTCAGAAACATAGAGAAAACGGCCGTGATCGCCTCCCTCATAAAAAGTGAAATTGTGATCATAGGTCAAAGCCAAAATAAAACCCAGGGGTTTGCCCAAAACATCCACCTGCTCCCCGAGAGAAAAAGAAAGCCCCATATCCGGCATGGGGGCCATGGTGGAGGGCTCCATGGTTTTATTGTTAAAAGAACGCACTAAAGCGCCGGCCTGGTCCGCTTCGGTAGAGGCATAAGCAGAGGTCAATTGGAAGGCATCAGCATCCAGCACAGCCTGTGGTATTTGGCGCAAGCCATCATCCACTCCCAACCAATCGCGGGAACCGCCCTGATGTGTAAGAAATTGCTCATTGAAATGTACCCGGGGATTATATCCCACTTTTACAGACCAGCGAATGCTGCGCTCTGACGGAAAATCCTTAGTGCGAACATCTACTAAACCACCGGTAAAAGAGCCCGGCAAGTCAGGAGAAAATGCTTTATACACCACGATGTTGTCCAGGATGTTGGTCGGGAATATATCCATTTGCACGGTGTTCCTGTCTGGGTCCAGGCCCGGAATGCTCAGGCCGTTGAGCGTCGTCAGGCTATAGCGCCCGCCCAGGCCACGCACAAAAACGTACTTGCCTCCTTCTACCGATACGCCTGTAATGCGCTTCATGGCAGCGCCTGCATTTCCATCGCCATTGGCCGAAAAAGTTTGAGAAGAAATGCCATCTACCGGCACCAGGCTGCGACGCTGAAGAGTTTGAATAGCCGTTTCCGTATTGCGCAAAGCCTTTGCCGTTACCAGTACGGCATTCATCTCCACGGTTGCTTCCAACAATTTGACGGTGCCAAGCTGCACCGCTTGATCCTTGACCACTATGTCGGAGATTTGCTTTTTTTGATGAGAAATATATGAAATCGTGATGCTGTAGGTGCCCGGCTTGAGATTGCTCAACAAAAAATGCCCATCAATATCCGTAATGGTGCCTTTTCCTGAATATCCGTCAAGCAAGATATTAGCGCCAATCACGCCCAAGCCTTCTTCATCTATAACAACACCCTCAATGCCTCCCGTTTGCGCCTGCAAAACCACAGCAGACTGAACAGAAGCAATAAAAAAGAACAGGTAAAACCAGATGAAACGATTCATTTTAAAATCAATAGTTTAGAGAAGTTAAAGTCCAACCATCTATCCAGCGGCTGCCGGACGAGGGATCAAAAGCACCTTTAAAAGTAGTGGCCTCCAAAAAGGCATCCTCAGGTGCTGAAGTCGTTCCGAGATTCGCAGTCGGCACAAAAGCGCTGTTCATTTGCGGGTCTGTGTTCACGGTATTGCCGGCTGCAAGAAGCTGAGTTTCTACCGTAGCGGCCTCACTTTCCCAGGGCGTAGCGACATTCCACAACACGTTATTTTCAAACTCCAACAGGCCGTTGTTATACTGTGCTAAAGTCTCGGCATCTTTAATTTCAAAGCCTTTCCCATAGTTGACAAAGACAGAATTTTTGTAGCCTGCTGCACAGTTTTCTCTCATGCGAATGGCACGGTTCGAACCATTGCCCACATAAGTAGCATTGTACACGCGAAAAGTCGCATAAGGCTCGCAAAGGAGGCAGTCGGAGGGGCCTCCGTCATGCTCGCCACCATTGTCAGCAGCATCGTCCTGGAAAGCTACCCAGTACTGGTTGTATCCGTGATAACCTTCATCGGCATCGAAAGAATCATCGCCGCAATTGCTAACCACTACGTATTTGGTATTTACGGCGCCGCCAAAAAATTCAAGGCCATCGTCTTTGTTGGCAATCACTTCGATGTATTCAATGGTCGTTCCGCTACCTACAGCGCCAAGCGTCAGGCCATTGATCTCATTGTCGGCTCCAATGGAGGTTCCGCCGTGCCGAATAGAGACGTACTTCAAAATACCGGAATTGTCATCATCCTGCTCGCCTCCATACAGCCCCCTTCTTTCGGAAGTGGGGATGCCCTCTATGGCCAATTCCGATTCGGAAGAATTGATGGTAGCTTTACCCAGCAGAATAACACCTCCCCAAAGACCTCGGAAGTCGGGTTCGATATTGCCTCCCGGGCAGGTCAGTTCACCTGACTTATTACGTGCGATATCATCTACCTCAGAAGTAAAAATAATCGGTTCATTCGCTGTACCCTCAGCGATCAGTTTGCCGCCCCGGGCCACAACCAGTACAGAAGCATTTTCACCCGATCCGGCAGCTCCCTTAATGATGGTACCGGCTTCAATGGTCAGTGTTTGGCCTTCGTTGACAAAAACGCGGCCATTTAAAATGTAAGTCTTGTCTTTGGTCCACGTTACTGTACCGGTACCTTCGCCTCTGTCTGTTACGCGAACAGTGGCGTACTCCATGTTTTCTCCCGAACAATCGGAAGTGTAGCTGCCTTCTTCGTAAATCGTCGAAGTATCATCTACGGGAGGGGTAGGTTCAGTCGGATTGCAAGCCGGCATCATAACCAAAACAAAAAGCAAAGCTGCTGATTGGAGCCCTAAAAGTAGTTTCATTTCAACTTGGTTTTCAAAAATTAAAAAACTTCTTTGGCTTCCGATCCGCGGCATCTAAGCCAAATGACGCTGCAAAGATGAGGATGCTCCTACAGGGGCAAAGGCTTTTTGAGTTTACCAAATGGTGAAGTTTAGGTAAACAAAATGTAACCTCAATGTAAACTGAAGGTTAAGCGGGAAATAAAAAAGCCGGAGACACATGCTGCGTCTCCGGCTTTTTAGCGGGCCTATGCCACGGGGCAAAAGGCTGATAAAACTCCTCAGATCAGAAGAAGTTCGATCGGTAATCCTTGATATTGGCTTTTTTGCGCAGGGCCGTCATAAAGCGGGCGCGCACATTGGATTGCAGGCCGGTCAACTGCAAGCGCTTGACTTGATCAATGGCAGGCGGTGCGGGATTGGGGATTTCCTCCAAAGGCTTGACCACAAAGACTCCGCTATCGCCGATGATGGGCTCTGAAAATTGCGTCATGGGCGTTACAAAAATGGCCGCGATGACTTTGGGCTCCTGGCCTATGCCCTCTACGGAAGAGGCGTTGAAGCGCACGCCCTGCACGGTATCCACCTTGACGCCAAACTCGGCGGCGATGGCTTCCAGGCTGCTCTTACCCTTGACGCGCTCGGCGATGAGCTGAGCTTTTTTCCAGTTGAGTACATCCTCTTCGATCTCGTCTTTCACATCGGCCAATCTGGGTTTGCCGGGCTTTTGAATGCTCTTCAGACCGGCTACCACAAACTTGTTGTAAAACAAACGCTCGGGTTGCTGATAGCGATAAACCACAGGCGAGACATCCCCGGGTTTGGGCTCATCCAGATTGGGGTCATCGCCAAAGGCCCAACGCACCATATCGCGGGAAGCCTGACCACTGCCGAGGCCGGAGATAAAGAAATCATTGCGCTTCAGCGGATTGCTCACCTCTACTTTGAGGTCGCTCCGTTCGGCAACGGCTTTTTCCAGGTCCTCCCACTTTCTGTAAGTTTCTGCCAACTCCATGGCTTCGCTTTGCACCTTCTTCTGGGTCTTTATGCTGGGGTCTATGTACTTGGAGACGTAGCCCACCTTCACGCCCTCATCATTGTTGATGTACTTGCGGTCGGTAACCTCTACCAGATGCACGCCAAACTGGGTGGTAACCTTATAAAGTTTACCGGGTTCGGCCTCGAAAAAGATCAGGTCGTTAAAGGGCTTCACCATCTGCCCGGGAGCGGCAAAGCCCAGGTCTCCACCCTTAGTGGCAGTGCCATCCTGGCCGAACTGCATGGCCAGAGAATCGAACCTGGCCTGGCCGCTCTCAATCAGTTGCTTCAGGCTGTCTATGGTGTTGAAAGCCTGATTGATCAATTCGGGAGAGCTGTTCTGATCCAGGCGAATCAAAATATGGCGGGCACGCACGGAGTCCGGAATGGCTTTCCGACCCAGCAATTTAGCCACTTTGTATTGCCCGTCTTCCATATAAGGGCCATAGACCTCGCCAACCGGCATCTTAAAAAGCGTATCGGCGATGAAAGGACTCAAATCGCTTCTCTTGTAGTAGGCGCCGTCAAAGGTGCCCCCGTGATTTTGGATGAAAAGCGTGTCGTTATCTGTCGCCTTAAATTCTTCCTTCAGCTTTGCAACCTCCTGGAAAATTTTGGCAGAATCCTGAGCCGTGGGCTTCACTTCAAAGACCACGTACTGCAAGCGACGCACCTCTTCGTCCTGCTTGTACTTGTCGCTGTTTTCCCTCAAATAGGCTTTGTAATCCTCATCGCTGAGTGTAACATCCGTAGAGGGGATGGCATCTAAAGGCACCTTCACATAAGCCGCATTGCGGGTTTTGGCCTGCTCATCTGCCCACATCTGAGCTTGCCAGGTGGGGATGTAAATGGCCTTGGCGACCATGTTCATCATCTTCGTTTGCAGGCGGTCTTTGGTGATTTCGCCTTTTTGGTATTCCCAAAAGCGTTTGAAATTGGGGTCTATGGCCTGATTTGATTCTAAAGTCTGACGGATTTGACTCAGCCGGGCGCGATCTACCTGGCCCGTAGTGGGGTCGGTGAAGCGGGAAGTGATGATGGGGCTGAGGTCGGTACCATAGGTGAGCTCTTCCAATTCCTCATCGCTCACACCGAGGCCGAGGTCTTCAGCTTCTTCCTGAACGAGACGATTTTCCACCATGTAATTCCACAGCGCATTGCGCTGAGCGTAGGAATCTCCGCCCCCGCGGTAGAGCATTTGCTCTGTGCTGTTGAACTGGCGAATATCTATTTTCTCACCTTCGATCTTACCCATGACGGCCTGGCTGTTGCCAAAGAGGCTGCCTTTACCGGTCATGATATCCATAATGATGAATCCGCCCAATGCGAGCGCCACCATGACTACCATCACCCACTTAAAGTGATCGCGGATTGTTTGATTAATACCCATGTTGCTTGTTCTTTAACTTATCACTTTGCACAAAGAAAAGGACAAGTCCCTTCTTTGTCTTTATTAGTTTCACAGAAAACCCCGCAAAGATAGGATAAAATTTGTTTACCAAAGAGCGCTTTACATCTGTTTTGGCACAATATGAGCTGTCTAATAGTGCCCTCCGGCATAAGCATCCTCCAACTGCTCGTAAAAATCCTCCCCGTACTTGCGAATGAGCGGCTCTTTGAGAAAGCGAAAAACCGGCACATTCAGTTCTGCTCCCAGGCTGCAGGCATCGGAGCAAATCTCCCATTCTTCGTAATTGATGGCCTCAAAATTTTTCTTTTCGTTGCGTTTGATGCGTATGGGATAGAGGTGGCAGGAAACGGGCTTTCTGAAATCTGTCGCTCCGGCCTTCCAGGCCAGCTCAATGCCACAGAGGGCGATGCCTTTTTCGTCATAAGTGAGATAAGCACAGGCGCCGTTTTCCAGCAGAGGCGTGCCGTAGCTTTTTTCCTCCTTGTACAGCGTAAAAAGGCCCTCCCGCTCCAGGACTTCCAGGCCCTCTTTGCGCAAAAAAGGCTTGATGTCTTCGTAGATGCGCTCCAGCGTATGCAGTTCCTCCGTCTCCAAAGGGGCGCCGTAATCCCCTTCAATACAGCAGATGCCCTTGCACTTGTCCAGATGACACACAAAGCGCTCTGTAAACAAACTGTCGCTGACCAGGATATCGTCTATCAATAACATGGCCGCAAAGGTAGAAAAGCTTCTGATTATAACGGATTGCGTAGCTTCCCAAGCCCCTCCAAAGTATAAAGCTGTAAGCAGGTTTTGCAACCCGACTTGATTATCAATGATTCATCAAGTTTTTGGCTACCTGTCTCAACCAGAAACCAAGCTATCAAGTTGAACCGGTGTAAACCCGCGAGAACCCGCACAATCCGCGTCATCCGCGTTCTATTTCAATCAACTACGCAATCCCTTACAATCAGGAAAGCATATTCTTATTAGAACAATAACTCATGAAGTTATTGAGACAAAACTTACTGAAATACAGGTCGTAAAACAGACAAAAAAATCTCCGAAAAAAACGTAACTTGCCGCCACTTGAAAATCAAAAAAACACCAGCACCATGACTCGTCTGTTTTTATTGTTTCTGCTCAGCCTTTCGGCAAATGCCATCTATGCTCAGGAAGCTCAGGGCCCAAAGAGAGATATTGCTCAGCGGGTGCAGCACACTGCCCGGGCGCTCCAATTGGATGAGCTCCAAACAGCCAAATTAGAAGACATTTATGCGCGTGAAAACGCTCAACTCGAGCAAATAGCCCCGCTAAAAACCTCTGACCCCGACAAATACACCCTCAAACTGCAAGCCATCCGCAAAGGTACCGCAGGCTCCATTCGCCTCCTGCTGCGCGACGATCAAATAGCCCTCTACAGAAAACTCGCAGCTCAGTGGCGCATGCAGGAACACCAACTGCGCCGGCAAATGAAAGACGCTTCCGAACTGGAAATCCAGGAAGCCCTTATCGGAAACAATTGACTTAGTACTAAGAACCGAGCAACCACGAAACGCTCCGGTTGCGCAAAGCTTCACAAAACCAACCTCTCCAAATGGAAAAACTCAAGCAAAAATTCTTCGAGAAGTCGCAAACCCTGCGAGCTGAAGTAAAACGATGGTCAAAAGAAAAGGGTGATGTACAATTAGACACCGTCAGCGTGCGGCAATTGCTCGGCGGCGCTCGCGGAGTGAAGATGATGCTCTGGGAACCCTCCGTGCTGGACCCCGTAGAAGGCATCCGCTTTCGGGGATACTCCATCCCCCAACTCCGCGAACTTTTGCCGAAAGGCGATGGCACAGAACCCCTGCCCGAAGGGCTCTTTTGGCTCATGCTCGTCAATGAAATCCCCACCGAAGAAGACGTCAAATGGCTCACCGACCAATGGACGCAACGCTCTAACGTACCCGAACACACCTTCAAAGCACTGGATAGCCTCTCGCCCGATACCCACCCCATGACGCAGTTCGTCCTGGCCATCTCCTCCATGCAGTCCACCAGCATATTCTCCCGCCGCTATGCCGATGGGATGAGCAAAGGCGAGTACTGGCGCCCCGTCTATGAAGATGTCATGAACCTCATCGCCCGCCTGCCCCGTATCGCAGCTTACATCTACAGGCGCACTTACCACAAGGGCGACCACATCGCCCCCGACATCTCGCTCGACTGGGCAGCGAATTTCGCCCACATGCTGGGCAATGATTCCGAGGACTTCAAGAACCTCATGCGCCTCTATCTGACCATACACGCAGACCACGAAGGCGGCAATGCCTCTGCCCACACCACCCATTTGGTCAACTCCACCCTCTCCGACCCCTACCTCTCCTTTGCCGCAGGCATGACAGCCCTCGCAGGCCCGCTGCACGGCCTGGCCAATCAGGAAGTCGTCAAGTGGATTACCAACATGCTGGATGCCCTGGGCACCGATGAGCCTACCAAAGAGCAAATCGCCGAGTACGTACAAGGTACGCTCAAAGCAGGAAAAGTCATCCCCGGCTACGGACATGCCGTCCTGCGGCGCCCCGACCCCCGCTTCATGGCCCAAAAGGTCTTCGCCGAAGAACACCTGCCCGACGACAAAATGGTGCAGGTCGTCTGGAAAGTCTTCGAAGTGGTGCCGCCCATCCTCCAGGGCCTCGGCAAAGTCAAAAATCCCTGGCCCAATGTGGATGCCCACTCGGGAGCCCTGCTCATGCACTACGGCATCAAAGAATACAGCTTCTACACCGTACTCTTCGGCGTATCCCGCGCGCTGGGCGTACTCGCCTCCATCTGCTGGTCGCGCGCACTCGGCCTGCCTTTGGAAAGACCCAAGTCAGTCAATTCCCAATGGCTGCGCGAAACACTGGAAGAAAAAGCGTGAGGGCCTCGCCCTCATGCTTTTTTTTATATTTGCCGCTCAAAACAAAAAGAAAACGCCATGCAAATCCCCGACCAACTCAGGTACACGAAAAACCACGAATGGATTCGATTCGAAGACGATGGCACCGCTTATGTAGGTATCACTGACTTCGCTCAAGACCAATTGGGCGAAATCGTCTATGTAGAGGTCGAAACCGTAGGCGACACCCTCGACAAAGACGAAGCCTTCGCCACCGTAGAAGCCGTGAAAACAACCTCCGATGTCTATATGCCCGTAGCAGGCGAAGTGCTCGAGTTCAACCCCAGGTTAGACGAAAACGGCGACAACGAACCCACCCTCATCAACTCCGACCCCTACGGAGAGGGCTGGATCGTTAAAATCAAAGTGAGTAATCCCGAACAAGCCCAAGAACTACTCGATGCAGCAGCCTATAAGGCCATGACAGCATAACGGTCACTCCCCGAAATACACCAAAATGAGGGGCAGCAGCATCTTTTATTTGCCTTGAGCTGATAAAACATTTGGCTCATTGGCCAAAAAGTCCTATTTTAGCGGCTACTTTGCTTCTTGGGCAAAGCGCTTTAAGGACGTATTTCCAAAAACGGGACTCCATGCACCCTTAAAAATGTATGTAAAATGAACATCGCAGATTTATCAGTACCCGGCAAATGGCTCGTCATCACGCTCATCCTCGTAGCAGTGATGGTCATAGCCATCATCCTCTTTATGAGAAGCTATCTCAAAAAGGAATCCGACCAACTGCCGGGAAAAGACCCGAACTCACGCCGCGTCAAATATCCCGAAGTGGATGTCTTTAACATGAGTGGCACCTTCTTCACCGCCGCCCTGATGTCGGCTCTGTTGCTCACCATTCTCGCCTTCAACTGGACGACCTACGAAGAAGAGATTTACATCCCCGAA
Organism: Saprospiraceae bacterium; assembly: GCA_015494245.1. Lineage (GTDB taxonomy): Bacteria > Bacteroidota > Bacteroidia > Chitinophagales > Saprospiraceae > WGBN01. Next base: position 15,136 of record WGBN01000252.1, read on the forward strand.
GGCGCAGGCGATTTCGACGAAGAAATCGAAGTCGAAACCCCGCGTACCAAAGAACCAC